>CANHAR010000039.1 GCA_947458495.1 Gammaproteobacteria bacterium
GCGTATTCCGACAGACTTATATTATCGATGCAGGCGGCACCTTGCGGCACGTGATGGATGATGTCAAAACCAAAACACATCATGACGATGTGTTGAGCTGGATCTCTGCAAACATCAGTGCGTGACTTGGCCAGGGCCAGTGATGAAGCTCAACTACAAGCAGTATTCCACAGCCGGTGAGCCCTTGCTGATTTTGCACGGTCTGTTCGGCAGCCTGCAAAATTGGACATGGCATGCGCGAAAGTTGTCAGAAAACTTTGCGGTTTATGCCTTAGACATGCGCAACCATGGCGCATCGCCGCATAGCGATGACATGAATTATCAGGTGATGGCTGACGATGTCCTAGAATTCATGAATGACCGTTACATCGATAAAGCGCACATACTCGGGCACTCAATGGGCGGCAAAGTTGCCATGCAGTTTGCTTTGAATCATCCGAAGCGCATGCTGCGGCTGGTGGTTGCCGACGTCGCACCGGTTAAGTACGGTGGGGAGCGTGGCGAGCATGATGAAATTTTTGAAGGTTTGTGCGCCTTACAGCCATCATCACTGGCCAGTCGCACGGACGCAGACCTGCAACTTGCACACTATGTTGGTGACGAAGTTGTGCGGCAGTTTCTGCTGAGCAATCTACTGCGGCAGGAATCCGGCGGATTTTATTGGCGGATCAATCTGCCGGTTCTGAAAGCGTCGTACGCTGATCTGCGAGATGCCCCGATTGCAAATAGCGCCTATCCCGATAAGGTGCTGTTTGTCCGCGGTGAGCTGTCAGATTACATTCTGCCTGCACATAAGGAACAAGTCTTAAGACTGTTTCCTCATGCGAGCGTAAAAACCATCACCCAGACCGGTCATTGGCTGCACGCTGAAAAGCCAGATACCTTTTACCGGCTTGTTTCCGATTTCCTTCAGGAAAAAATATGACCCTGCTCAGTGTAAATGTGAACAAAATCGCACTGCTGCGTAATTCACGTGGCACCAATTTTCCGGATCTGCAGGTATTTGTCCGCCGCATTTTGGATCAAGGCGTGTGTGGCATCACCGTGCACCCCCGACCGGACGAGCGTCATATCACACGACGTGACACACATGAATTGACTGCCCTGCTGCGAGACTACCCTGATGTTGAATTTAATATCGAAGGTTATCCCTCGGAGGAGTTCCTCGCGCTGATTGAGACCTTGCGGCCGGCACAGTGCACGCTGGTGCCTGATGAGCCAGGTCAGCTGACATCTGATCATGGCTGGGATGTTGTGGCCCATGAGCACCGGCTAAAAAGCATCGTTGAAAAACTGCGTCTTTGGGGCGTGCGTAGCAGCTTGTTTCTTGACCCTGATCCGTTGCAAATTGAGGCTGTCAGGCGTGTTGGCGCAGATCGTATCGAGCTATACACGGAGGCCTACGCCAGGGCTTACGCCAGCGGGGATGCAGGACATTGTAAGGAGGTTTTAACCCGCTATCAGCAGACAGCCAGAGCCGCGGGTGAGGCTGGCATCGGCGTTAATGCTGGCCATGACCTGAACCTTAAAAATCTTGCAACATTCTTGGGGATAGGCAACATCATTGAAGTGTCGATCGGGCATGCATTGATTGTTGAGTCGCTGGAAATGGGCATGGATGATGTGTTGGCGTTGTACTTGGCGATTACAGGCGCATTCGCCGGTGATGAGCATGCCTTCTGAGCAGAAGATTTTTTATGGTTACTGGATCATTCTCGCGGCATTTTTTACTCAGTTTGCATCTATCGGCCTGCAGAATTACGTCATAGGGCCCTTCACCATTCCGATGACCGACGAATTCGGCTGGACGCGCGCCGAGTTCACGTCCGCACGGTCTATCGGGCAAATGGTGGCAGCATTTACCGGTTTTTTTATTGGCGCTGGCGTAGACCGCTATGGTGGACGGCCCTTTATTCTGGTGGGCATGGTGATCCTGTCCATCTCTGTCTATGCACTCGGCGCCATGCAAACCCTGTCTCAGTGGATTGTGATCAATGGCTTTATTGTGACCATTGGCGCGGCCATGATCGGAAATCTGGTGGTCAATGTCACCCTCGGCAAGTGGTTTGTGAACTACCGCGGGCGCGCTGTTGCGTTGGCGGCGATGGGCGTCTCACTCAGTGGTGTGCTGCTGCCCCCGCTCACAACCTGGCTGATTGATGTTTATGGCTGGCGCAGCGCCTGGCATATGCTGGGCATCGGTGCGGCATTGCTAATCACACCGGCCGCTCTGGTGATTAGGCGCAGCCCTGAAGATTACAACATGAACCCGGACGGCCATTCAGCCGAACAGATGGCATCTGAAATGGGTGACCGGGCACGGCTCGATTATGCGAGTTCGATGACACGTCGGGAGGCGATGCGCACAGGTCGGTTTTATGCGCTGGTGCTGGCGTTTGGTCTGTTCCAGATTTCCATCACGGTCATGCTGTTGCAGACTGTGCCATTTATGACCGATGCCGGATATCCGCGACTGCTGGCGGCCTCAATGATCTCGCTGACCTCGATTCCTGCCCTGATCAGCAAACCATTCTGGGGCATGTTGATTGACCGTTACAGTGCGCGTCCGCTGGCCGCGATAGGCGCTGGCATTACCGGCTTTTCGCTGATCATCATCGTGCTTGCGGTGCAGGTGCAGAATAATGTGCTGGTTTACTCTGCTTTTTTCCTCATGGGGCTGGGGTGGGGAGGGCTGATTCCGTTGCAGGAAGTTATCTGGGCCAGCTACTTTGGCCGGCGCTATCTGGGGTCGGTTCGCGCAACGGCATTGCCGTTTACCTTTGCCATGACAGCGCTGGGCCCGGTGTTGGCTGCCGCGCACTACGACCACTTTGGCAATTACGACAACGCCTTTCTGATGATGGCGGTGTGCAATCTTTTGGCTGCCTTTATGCTGTTATTAATTTCGGATGCGCGGCCAGAGCCGCGGTTTTAAAGCAGTAGTCAGTGATCAGTGGCCATTAACTGGCTAAGCACCGGCCAGACTATTTCGACAATCAAGGGCTGTGCTTCTGCGGTCGGGTGAATGCCATCGTCCTGCATGAGTTGTGCATTTTCTGCGATGCCGTCTAGCAAAAATGGAATCAGTGCCAAATCGTATTGCTGCGCCAGTTCGGTGTATTGCGCATAAAAAGGTTCGGTGTAGCGTGGGCCGTAATTAGGTGGAATTTGAATGCCAGATAACAGCACTCGTGCGCCTGCGCCCTGACTGAGTTCAATCATCTGTGCGAGATTCTCGCGAATGGTGGGGACTGGCAAGCCGCGAAGACCATCGTTGCCACCGAGTTCAAGAATAACGATGTCAGGGGTGGTGCTGGCCAACATAGCAGGAAGACGTGCCAGCCCACCTGCGGTGGTTTCGCCACTCACGCTACCGTTGACAACTCGCCAGTCATTGAGACCATCAGCCGTGAGTCTCTCCTGTAACAGCGCGACCCAGCCCTGGTGCTCGTCCATACCATAGCTGGCACTGAGGCTGTCGCCCCACACCAGAATCACAGGCGATGGCTGCTCGCCGGCCGAAGTTGATGACGCAGAAAACACCGCCAAGACCATGGCCAGTGCCATCGACAGTACCATCGACAGTACCCAGGACACTTGAATTCTGACAAGCTGTTCAAAAGATTTGTTAATCATAAGTCGATACAATGCACTTCTAAGGCGACAGCAAGACAGCAGTCTCAGCTGTCAAAGTAGACATCAAAACGTAAATTAAGGGTAATGTGTATACGTAGTGACTGCAATCCCGGTTTTGTGTGAACTACGCCCTTGGGAGCGAGCGTACAAGGGCGTCTGGGTCAGCATCACCTTAACTACTTTTCAGAGCCGGCCTTCCGGCATCAGACTTCTGGCAGGAGCAAGCACGGCATGACAAGCATGGTTGAAGCACGGCATTTGTCCAAACGCGTAAACACCAGTGAGGGAGAGCTTGTTATCCTCAGGGATATCAATCTGAGTATCAGCGCTGCAGAGACGGTTGCAATTGTAGGGGCCTCAGGGTCAGGCAAATCAACGCTGCTGGGATTGATGGCGGGACTGGACGGGGCCAGTGGCGGCGATATGCTGCTGGACGGACAGAATCTGAGCACCATGGACGAGGAGCAGCGCGCCAAATTGCGCGGCCAGTCCGTCGGGTTTGTTTTTCAGTCTTTTCAGCTGTTGCCCAGTCTGACTGCGCTTGAGAACGTCATGTTGCCGATCGAGTTAAAAAATGATCGCAACGCTCGTCAAAAGGCAGCTCTTCTGCTGCAGCGAGTAGGTCTGGAAGCGCGTGTCACTCATTACCCCAATCAGCTGTCAGGTGGTGAGCAGCAGCGTGTGGCAATTGCCCGCGCATTTGCATCGCAGGCAAAAATCCTGTTTGCGGACGAGCCAACAGGAAATCTTGATACCACCACGGGTGCGAAGGTCATTGACCTGCTGTTCTCGCTGAACAAAGAGTATGGCACCACGCTGGTGCTGGTCACCCACGATGACCGGCTGGCGCAGCGCTGCGGCCGGTTAATCCGCCTGGTTGCCGGTGAAATCACGGAAGATGTCGTTGCAGGAGTAGTGGCTCATGTCTGAGCAGGGCAGCTCTGCGTTTAATACCGTCGGTGTCAGTACGCTTGTCCGCGTTGCGTTGCGACTGTTGTGGCGCGACTGGCGCGGAGGAGAGCTGCGGCTGTTGCTGCTGGCGATGATCATGGCCGTCACGTCTGTCAGTGGGATTGCCTTGTTTACCGACCGTCTCGAACGGGCATTGTTGCAAGAATCTGCCAACATGCTAGCGGCAGATCGCGTGCTGGGAGCGCGCGAGCAGCCTCCGCGGGAGCTGTTATCCGAGGCAGGTCAACGCGGGCTGGAAACAGCAGAATATATTGCCTTCGCTTCAATGGTGTTCTCCGATCAAGCCAATCTGCTGGTCGCCGCCAAAGCGGTGAGCGAGGCCTATCCACTGCGTGGCAGTCTGCAAATAGCCGATCAAGCGTTTGGGCAGGCCTACCTTGCCGAGCAGGGTGGACCAGCCAGAGGCGAGGTGTGGGTGGAGTCGCGCGTTCTGCCCAGTCTGGCCATCGACGTGGGCGACAGCGTTTTCCTTGGCGATTCAGAACTGACGGTTAGTCGGGTGCTTGTGCAGGAGCCGGATCGACAGCAGGGTGGCATGATGGAGAACGCCGGCCCACGCCTGTTGATGCACATGGATGATGTGCCTGCTACCAATGTCATACAACCGGGCAGTCGGGTCACTTACCGGTATCTGTTTGCCGGCGAGCAGTCTACGCTCGACGAGTATACAAGTTGGGTGGATGAGCAATTTGAGGGCCGCTACCGTCTGCGTGATGTCCGCGACGAAAGTGCCGAGGTCAGCGAAGCCTTGAACAGAGGAGAGAGTTTTCTGTTGCTGGGGAGTTTGTTTGCGGTTTTGCTGGCAGGAGTCGCGATCGCTCTGACTGCCCGCCGTTACAGCGAGCGCCACTTCGATTACGCAGCAATTTTAAAAACCCTGGGGTGCACCTCCAACCAGATTTCAGTGATCTACTTCTGTATTCTGCTGGCCGTTCTGCTACTGGCGGTTGTCATCGGATCGGTGGCGGGTTGGGGCCTGCACATGCTGATTCTTAATTTATTGCAGTCCGTCATTCCAATCAGCCTGCCAGAAGCATCGGGTCTGCCATTTGTGGTGGGTGCGCTGACGGCATTGATCTGTCTGTTTGCATTTGCGCTGCCTCCCCTGTTGGCGCTGAAACATACCTCGCCCTTGCGAGTGCTGCGCAAGGATCTGGTCGACGCCCCTTTAAGTACAGCACTACCTTACGTTTTTGGTATTGCTGGCGGCCTGTTGCTGGTGATCTGGTACAGCCAGGACTTGCTTATTACCGCCATCCTGGTGGCTGCTGTCACCAGTGTAGCGTTGGTTCTTAGCCTGCTGTCGTATCTGTTGTTGCGCAGCGGAACCGCCGCTGGAATGCGCGCAGGCAGTGCGTGGATGCTGGCAATGTCGGCCGTGCGCCGGCGCCGGCGCCAAAGTGTTCTGCAGGTGCTGGTGTTCTCGCTGACCATTATGAGTCTGCTGACACTAGGTTTGCTGCGCACCGATCTCATCGCTGACTGGCAAGCGCAATTGCCGGAAAACACGCCCAATCACTTTATGATGAACATCCGCAGTGATCAGGTAGCTGGCATGGAATCCTACCTGAGAGGCAATGACATCCAGCCTAACCCTTTTTACCCAATGATGAGTGCAGGATTGCTACAGGTGAACGGCGAGCCCGCACCATTGCCCTGGGATGACGATGACGAAGGTGAGGGAGCAAGCAGCAGCGTCACTGAGCGCAGCGCGGAACAGACGCCTGATACCAGCGAAGCGACTGAAAACGATACTGGCGATGGCGAGCGCAGGGGTCGTGTGGAGAATCGTCAGGTAACCTACACGTCTCAGTTGCCGCCAGATAATGAACTGGTGGCGGGTTCGTGGTGGGGCGCTGAAACAAGGCCGGGTGAAGTCTCCGTAGAACAGGATTATGCCAACAGACTCGGGCTTGAGCTCGGTGATGAGCTGGTGTTCAGGCTGGGCCAGACAGAAGTGAGTGTTACAGTGACCAGCTTCCGAACGGTGCGCTGGGACAATATGCAGCCCAACTTCTTTTTCATTTTTTCACCTGGAACGCTGGATGCAATAGGCGCAACCTATCTGTCGACTCTCCTTCTGGAGGGTGAGCAAAAGGTATTGTTGAACGATTTGCTGAGAACATATCCCACCATTGTTGTTCTGGAGGTGGACGCTCTGATCGAGCAAATTCAGACCATCATTGCTCAGGTGAGTTCTGCCGTAGAGTTGATTGCTGTGCTTGTGCTGCTGGCGGGGGCATTGGTATTGCTGTCATGTGTCAATGCTACGCTGGATGAACGCTTTCGCGAGAATGCCATTCTGAGGACATTGGGTGCTGGCAGAAAATTGATCATGACTTCGCTTTTGATTGAGTTTGCATTCATAGGATTGCTTGCGGGACTGATCGCTACCGTTGGTGCTGAAGTAAGCGTGTATTACCTGCAAGTGGAAGTGTTTCAGCAAGAGTTCTCTCCCCACTACTGGGTATGGATTGTTGGACCCCTGGCAGGCACATTGATCATTGCGACACTGGGAGTTAATGCCACCCGACGAGTCGTCAGCACCAGCCCCCTGGCGGTGTTAAGGAATTTATCGGCGTGAATAACCGGCGCCGGGAGAGTCAATTATGAAGTCGACTATGCAATGGTTGCCGCTATTGTTTGCTGTAACGCTGGCTTTGACGCCAGTATCCGGCATGGCGCAATCCACTATGATGAATCCGGCAGAAGTTAGCCGTAACTGCGTGTTTGGCGATTGCCTGAACGGATTCGGAATATTGGAGGTCCGCACCGACGTGGGAAGCGATCGATACGAAGGAGATTTCAAAGATGGCTCCTTTCATGGATCTGGTCGATTTGAGCAGATGATCAGCAGCACGGGTCGTTCTTATTACGATGGCCAATGGAATATGGGTTCGCGAAATGGCAGAGGCACTTTCTGGAATGGTATTTCAAATTTGTACATTGGTCAGTGGCGTGATGATCTGCGGCATGGTCAGGGCTCTTATTTTTTTGGTCTGACCGACTGGGCGCCTAATCGACATACCGAGAGCTGGTTGCGGGAAAACGTAGAAAACTATACCGGTGAGTTTGTGGACGACCTGTATCAGGGTAATGGAATTTACCGTTGGGCGGACGGTCAGAGGTACGTGGGTACTTTTTTTGCTAACGAGAAGCACGGCGCAGGTACCTTTTTTTATGCAAGCGGTACACGGCGAGAGCAAGTTTGGGAATATGGTCGTTTTGTACGTTGAGGAATGTGAATGATAGAGCTGCAGGACATACGGCGTGATTTTCGAAAGGGAACGCTGACCCGGGAAGAGTTGCACAGTGACCCGATTGAGCAGTTTAATCTGTGGATGCAAGAGGCTCTGACGACCGATATTGTTGATCCCACTGCAATGGTTCTGGCCACGTCTGCCCTTGACGGCCAGGTCAGTCAGCGCGTGGTACTGCTAAAAGGTCTGGATGAACGCGGTTTTGTATTTTTTACCAACTATGAAAGTCGCAAATCGCAAGAAATTTCCGTCAATTCCAAAGTCAGTCTGCACTTCCCGTGGCTTGCCATAGAACGTCAGGTAATGGTGTGTGGTGTTGCAGAAAAGGTGTCCGTTGAAGAGTCCCGAGCGTACTTTCAGAGTCGTCCGCGGGAAAGCCAGTTGGCCGCCTGGGCTTCTCCACAAAGTCGCGTATTGAGTTCCCGACAAACGATGATGCAGCAATTGGAAAATCTTCAAAAAAAATACACAGACTCCGATGTGCCGTTGCCCGAATTCTGGGGTGGGTTCCGGGTTCGGCCCAGTCAGATTGAGTTCTGGCAGGGTGGTGCCAACAGGCTACACGACCGCTTTATGTATTCGCTGCAAGCCGGTCAGTCTTGGCAGATAGAAAGGCTTGCACCCTGATGATCGCGCTACTCCTGCCACGCAGGAAGCTTTTTGGTGACCAGAGCACGTTTCAGTCTCGCGTATTGCGGTAAGCCATTTTTATAAGGCGGGTAGTCTTCCCCTGAAATCAGTGGCTGAAAGTATGCCCGCGCCTTGGCTGTGATACTGAACCCATCCTCTGAAATGAAGTCTCTTGGCATTGTTTTTTCGATGTTTGCCACATCAGACAACGCGACTTCGCCGACCGTCCAGCGATAGGTTTTGGCAGGCTTGCGCACAATCGTTGGCATTACTGCATTCTTGCCGGCCAGGGCAAATTCAACGGCCGCTTTACCCATGGCATAAGCCTGCTCAACGTCAGTCGCCGAGGCGATATGCCTGGCTGCCCGTTGCAGGTAGTCGGCGACGGCCCAGTGATACTTGTATCCCAGTTGTTGTTTGATCATGTTGGCCAGAAAGGGTGCCACTCCACCGAGCTGTGTATGCCCGAAAGCATCCTTGCCGCCTGCGTCAGCCAGAAACTGGCCATTGGCATAATGAGCACCTTCTGAGACTACAATGGCACAGTAGCCAAAGCGTTTGACACATTCCTGTACTTTTTTGAGGAATGCATTTTGATCAAAGGCTATTTCCGGGAACACAATAATGTGAGGTGCGTCACCTTCCTGTTCTGCGGCTAGCCCGGCTGCGCCGGCAATCCACCCGGCGTGCCGACCCATGACTTCCATGACAAAGACTTGGGTCGAGCTCTCGCACATGGATGCAACATCCAGCCCGGCTTCGCGAATTGATACAGCAACGTATTTGGCGACTGAGCCAAATCCCGGGCAGTTGTCAGTCACTGGCAGATCATTGTCGACTGTTTTGGGAATGCCGATGCAGGTGATAGGGAAGCCTTCTTTCAGGCTCATCATTGAGACTTTATTGGCCGTATCCTGGGAATCGCCACCACCGTTGTACAGGAAATAGCGGATATTGTGGGCCTTGAATACCTCCATCAGCCGTTGATACTCGGCGCGGTTATCCTCAAGACTCTTTAATTTGTATCGGCAAGAACCAAACGCCCCTGCGGGTGTATGGCGCAATGCTGCGATGGTGCTGTCAGTCTCTTTGCTGGTGTCAATGAGTTCCTCTCTCAGAGCACCAATAATGCCATTGAGTCCTGCGTAGACTTTGCCAATCTTGTCGCCATGAGTTCTGGCTGTCTGGATCACACCGCAGGCGCTGGCGTTAATAACAGCGGTCACGCCGCCGGATTGTGCGTAAAAAAGATTTGCTTTGGCCATGAGGTAACCTGTGTGATCGAACCCGTGGCAAAATGCCTGACGAGATGCAATGAGGGGGCTGACAAGGGCATAATGTTACAAATTGCCAGAGTGCTTGGCAATCAGCCAGGCACCTCGCAATAATGAGCACTCCCGGAACATACAGGAATCGTCAGAACAGTATGAAGAAGATCATTATAGGAATGTCAGGTGCCAGTGGCCTGATCTACGGCATACGACTGCTTGAGGTTCTGAAGGTTGATCCACAGGTTGAGACTCATCTGGTAATGACAGCATCGGCCCGACTGAACATCAGTCTGGAGACCGATTGGCAGGCGGACGCTGTGATAGCCCTGGCTGATCAGGTGCACTCAGTTAAAGACTTGGCTGCCAGCATCGCCAGCGGATCTTTCCGCACTGATGGCATGATTGTGGCCCCCTGTTCCATGAAAACGCTTTCAGCCATTGTGAATTCATATGCGGATAATCTGTTGACGCGCGCCGCTGATGTGATGCTCAAGGAGCGTCGGCGTCTGGTGCTAATGCCGCGTGAAACGCCATTACATGCAGGGCACTGTGAGCTGCTGCTCAAAGCCTGTCAGATTGGCGCCATTGTTGCGCCGCCAATGCCAGCCCTTTATGCGCGACCCAAAACCATCGATGACATGATTAATCACAATGTAGGACGGGTACTTGACCTGTTTGATATTGAGTCTGGTTTGGTAAAACGCTGGCAGGGAGCCGCACACGCGGTTCGTTCATAGAGACTGGACGGTCTGATCGCCATATAACTGATAGCCAGCCTCAGCAATGCGGGAGATTAATGCGTTTACGTTTAATGCGTCCCTTTCAGCCGCGCTTTTGAATGTCTGACAATAGCGTTGCATATTCTCCATGAGACTGTCCTCTCTAAGATTTGTGTTTTTTGCGCTCAATACCTGTGATTCCGCCAGATTCTGCAGCGCATCAAGCCATAGTAGCTCTGCCGAAATCTCAATAGATTTGATGCGCTCGCGCAACGATTGCCATGCCTCTTCGTTTGCCGAGGCCATGATCGTTTTCTGTGACTCTGAGGGCTGTTTCATCCAGCGCCTGACCTGGCGGATGGGTTGGACAACATGCAATGAAAACGGGCGTGATCGGTCGATTACCTCTGCAAGCATTTTTTCGTCGATTTTGCCGCAGGTGCACGCAAACCAGGCGCTGAATAACAGCACCGGCACATCCAGCCCGAGCTCCTCCTGCAAGGTCAGGCAGGCATCGGCAACCTCGGGTTTGCGATAAACGGCAATGGCAAAAGTGTCGAGTGTCATCTTTAAATGAAGTCCGCAAATGTGTCTGAGTATTTGATAAAGTAGGGTCATAAGATGACAGGAAATAATATGCATATCCACATTCTGGGAATTTGCGGGACCTTCATGGGTAGTCTGGCGGTTCTCGCCAAAGAGCTGGGCTATACGGTCAGTGGTTCTGACGCCAATGTTTACCCTCCTATGAGTACACAGCTTGAGCAGCAGGGCATTGTGCTCAGCGAAGGGTTTGATCCTGCCCATATGCAGCCGCATCCCGATCTTGTTGTGATTGGTAATGCCATGTCGCGCGGCAACCCTGCAGTAGAGTACGTACTGGATCAGGGGCTGCCATACTGTTCAGGCCCTGAGTGGCTGGCCAGATACGTTCTGCAGAACAGGTGGGTGTTGGCAGTGGCCGGAACGCATGGCAAAACCACAACCAGTGCCATGCTGGCGTGGATACTTGAGTATGCGGGCATGAAACCCGGGTTTTTGATTGGTGGGGTACTGAAAAATTTCCCGTCTTCTGCGCGACTTGGTGAGAGCGACTTTTTTGTTGTGGAGGCCGATGAATACGACAGTGCATTTTTTGACAAGCGCTCCAAGTTTATTCATTACCGACCGCGCACACTGATCATGAATAATCTCGAATACGATCATGCGGATATTTTTCCGGACCTGGCGGCGATACAAAAACAATTCCACCATCTGGTTCGTACCGTGCCATCGTCAGGCCTGTTGCTGGTGCCAGGTAATGATCCTGTTCTGAATCAGGTTCTGGCACAGGGTTGTTGGACGGCCGTACAGCATATGCAGTTAATTGAGCACGAAAGTGTTGAGGATTCGGATGCCACGTATGCGCCCTGGTGCGTGCGCATGCTCAGTGCAGATGGCCGTCAATGTGAGATCATCAGGCATAGCTCATCACATAGCTCAACACGCGCAATAATTGGGTGGTCTCTGACGGGTCGGCATAACGCCATTAATGCTCTCGCTGCGGTCGCGGCGGCACATCATGTGGGTGTTGCAGTGGAAACCGCCTGCGAGGCCTTATCGCAGTTTGCCAGTGTCAAACGTCGCATGGAGTTACTGGGAGAGGTGAATGGAATTCATGTTTATGATGACTTCGCTCACCACCCCACGGCAATTACTACAACACTGCACGGGATGCGTCAGCGTCTTGCGGAGTATTCTGGTGCCCGATTAATCGCGGTCATCGAGCCGCGATCAGCAACCATGAAAATGGGTGTGCATCAGGCGTCGCTGGCGGCCTCTTGTGTGGATGCTGACCAGGTTGTGTGGATGGCAGGTGGCGGGAACGGTCTGGATATCAAATCGGTCATCAAGGACAGTGCCATCCCTGCAGTTGGTTTTAACAGTGTTGATGAAATAGTGCAGTGGCTGCTCGAGCACTGCCACGCCGGGGATCATATTGTGCTGATGAGTAACGGTGGGTTTGGCGGCATACATCAACGATTATTGGCAGCATTAAAAAGCAAGGTTTCTATGACATGAACCAGGAAGACCTGATCCCCTTGTTTCCCTTACGCTCGGTGGTATTTCCTGGCGGCAGGCTTTCTTTGCAGATTTTTGAGCAGCGCTATATTGATCTTGTCAGTCGTTGCATGAAAACCGATAGTGGATTTGGAGTCTGTCTGCTCCTGAAAGGTGATGAACTGGCTCAACCTGGCACTCAGCAGCAAGTCAGTCGTGTTGGTATGTATTGCAAGATTGTTGATTGGGACAAGCTGCCCAATGGCCTGCTGGGGATAACGGTAGAAGGTTTGCGCAAGTTTACGGTGATGGACAGCTGGATGAGTGATAACAAGCTGCTCATGGGGGCAGTGCGCTGGGAGCCTGAAGATTTTCTGGGGCAGCCAGCCCTGCCGATATCACCCGATCAGGACGGGCTTGTTGATCTGCTCAGGGACCTGATGGCCCACCCGCTGATTGAAGAGCTTGGTGTTGTTATGGATTTTGCGGATCAACGGCAGTTAGGTTGGCGCTTGGCTGAATTATTGCCGATACCCGTTCACCAGAAACAGCAACTGCTGGAGATAAACAACAGCTCAGAACGTTTGAATGAAATTGAAAATTTGGTGGTAGCGGTTATGCAGCACAACAGCGATTGACAGTCTTCAGTCAATTGTCATGGCAAGAGCTCAATGACTCTGCTGAAATCATCAAGAATGATCTGTTGATCATCGGAGTTAAAGGGCCCTGTGATGAGTTTTGTAGAGCCCCTGAAATCTTGACAGCAAGGCTTGATGCCGGGAGAAGGCGATTTGGCAATTGAATGCTGGCAAGGTGGTGGTTATCGCAGCAGCGAATGTTCATAATGAAGCCAAATTCAACTGGAGTAGTCAACCATGATGGACGTGTGGTTAAGTCCCGGTAACTGGACCCATGAGCAGTGGCTGGTGTTCAGTATTCTCGGTTTTATTGTAGTGGCTGTTGTATTTGTAGCTTATCGACTTGTAAAACTAATGCAGAGTGTCAGTGGCAAACGCGAGATGCCGATATTGAGACCCGGCAAACGTGCCGGGTCCAGACGCTGATTTACGCATATAACTGCACTACGATTACGCTCTCTGAACTGTGGTATCAACGTTCGAGCAATGTCAGATCCAGCACCGCTGCAGCAACAGCCAACAACACAACTATTGCTGCCAGCCAACCCAGCAGTGCAAATATTCGGAATGGCTTACCTTCTTTGGGATACAGGCCAGACTTTTCGTACTCACGCTCGGGTGATTCAGTGGACTTGAGATTTTCCTGGCTCATAAAATTCTCCTGCTGTATCTGTCTGGAATTAAAAAATCTTTTAGGGTCTTGGGTAAGGAGTTACAAGTCGCTGTGAGTCCCGGGCAAACTTTTTTATGCAACATCGCCGCTGTCAACTTGCGTAAAGGCATCGTGGCGTCAAGTCTGTTGGCCGCAATCTTATGCGTATTCCCGGTGCACGCCATCGTTTACAGGCATGATACCGGATACTCCGGATTTGTCGCCAGAGACTCTGATTATCCGGCAGTGTTTCCCCTCTATACACAAAAAAACGGATTCAAGATATGTGCTGCGACACTTATCAACCGATGGTGGGCAATCACCGCTGCCCACTGCGCCGAGCAAACACCCTTGGCATCTTCCCTGCACAGCGGGGACCGCTTTGAGGTTACCATCGCCGGTCAGGTGTTTCAGGTTGACCGGCTGGTTCTGCATCCTTCCTGGCCCGTGAATCCGGGGTCTCGCTTTGACGCTTCTCAGGTTGATCTGGCGTTGATCAGGCTCGATTCGCCCGTCGATAGTGTTGATCCGCTATCTCTGTACGAAGCCGGCGATGAATTAGGTCAGGTGTTCACTTTCTTGGGATGGGGATACAGTGGAACCGGGCGCACGGGTTTGTCGTTGAACGATGGCAGGTTGCGCTTTGCCAGAAACAAAGTGACAGAAGCGCTGGAGCAATTGCGGTTTGTTTTTGATGCGCCAGATGGCCCTGACAGCCTTGCAGTGGCGTATGAAGGAGTTCCGGGTCTTGGAGACAGCGGAGGGCCGGCGTTGGTGCGTCATAACGATACGTGGCGGATTGCCGGTGTTGCTGTTGGTGAGCTGGAGCAGGCGTCTGGGGGAGTGACTGGTTTGTACGGTGCGACCATCGTCTACGAAAGGGTCAGTCGGAATCTTGAATGGATCAGACAGGTAATAGCGGCTGACGCGTGATAATCGATGCGTTTGTTTGCTAAACTCGAAAACAGCTGAAAAAAGCGTTATTCCAATTCTAAATATGGTAGCCAGAGGTGAGCAATGAGTATCAAGATCGGTGAGAAAATTCCTGCAGTGACATTAAAGACTATGGGCAAAGAAGGCCCTGAAAACATTACCTCAGCGAGTGTTTTTGATGGCAAAAAGGTAGTGTTGTTTGCGGTGCCTGGCGCTTTTACCCCGGGGTGTTCAGTGACGCATTTGCCCGGATATGTTGTTAATGCAGATAAAATCAAGGCAAAAGGCGTCGACACCATCGCATGCATGTCAGTTAACGATGCCTTTGTGATGGGAGCCTGGGGTAAATCACAGAACGCGGAAGAGTTGTTGATGCTGGCTGATGGCAACGGAGACTTCACTCAGGCACTGGGGTTGGAACTTGATGCCAGCGGTTTTGGGATGGGCAAGCGCAGTCGTCGGTTTGCAATGATTGTCGAAAATGGTGTGGTGACTCATTTGGCTGTTGAGCCAGCGGGTGGTATCGACGTCAGTGCAGCCGATAAAATATTGGCGCTTCTGTAGACGTCGTTAATATTCCCTACCCTATTTTATGCAGAGGTGATGGCTTAAGTGCGTGATACATGCGCTTAAGCACACACGAATGCGTTCGGACCTGCGATCAGATAACTGCGGATCGCTCCGGTGGCATGTCAGATGATGAGCGTGAGGCATTGATGGATGGCTTCAGTCGTCAGCGCAGTTGATCCAGTTGCACGGCAAGGTGACGGAGAATAACGGCGGTTGCTCCCCAGATCCGGTATTGGCCGTGCTGGAGCTCCCAGAATTGGCGTTCTCTTCCGCGAAACAGCATGTGGTTAATCCGGTAGTTTCCAGGATTTAACACAATCGCCGCAGGCACATAAAATATTTCCGCAACTTCTTGCGGGCAAGCGCTCAGTGTTATGCCGGGTGCAATCAATCCCACCACCGGTGTCACGTGGAAGGCCGAAGGCATGATCAAGGGTGGCAATCTGCCCAGTACAGTGACGTCGGCAGGGCGTAATCGGGTCTCTTCCTCGGCCTCTCGCAGCGCCGTATGGATAATGTCAGGGTCTTCAGGATTCGCACTGCCGCCGGGCAGACTGACCTGGCCTGCATGTCGGCGCAGGTGCGATGTTCGCAAGGTCAGCATGACATGGCTTTCATCCAGGCTTGCGCATGGCCGGGTCAGCGTCAATAGCACGGCGGCATGTCTGACTGCCGTGCCATCTACAAATTCTGCTGATTCCTGGCCTTGTTCCAGGGGGTCGGGTGGCACAATCAGCCCGCTTGGTGCGGGCGAAAGCCGGAAATAAGTTTCCAGCTTCTGCAGGATAGTGCTGCCGTTCATGCTGCCCACCTGGCCGCCAGTCAGTTAAAGCGCCAGTTCAGCCCGACGAATGCTCGTAGCGGCTCACCCGGAAAATACCGGTCTCCACCAAACGCCGCCCAATCACCACGTTCAGCATAGCGGGTATCGGTCAGATTCAGGATGTTGACTGATAGTGTCAGCGCTTCTGTGGCTTCCCATCGTGTGCGCAAATTAAGAATTTGATGACCTTCGTATTGATTGAGGTTTTCCGGGTTGGTGTAGTACTCACCCATGCCGACCAGCTGGAGTTCTGTCAACAGATTGCCTGTGGGTCGCCATTGCAGTTGTAAAGTACCAAAGTTGCGTGGTGCAGATGACACATCGTTACCGTTGAGATTTACACCGCCAGATATCTGGTCATTTTCGTAACTGTGCAGGGCGTAATTGAATGCGCCGCTGATACGCCATTGTTCGTTCAGGTCAAATGCACTGCTGAACTCTGCGCCCTTGTGGCGTGTGTGCATATTGTTCAAATTGATGCGATTGCTGTCGGTAATGATTTCATTGTCCTTATCCATGTAATACGCCACGGCTTCATAGGAAAATGCCCCTTCACCACCGGAGATTCCGAGTTCCAGACTGTCAATTTCAACGGCATCGAGATCAGCAACAGACTGGTTATTCTGCAGGCGATACAGTTCGGTTGCCTGTGGCGGTCTGAAGCCTCGAGTGACTCGGAACTGGACATCATGGTTGTCATTAAGTGCATACCGAATGCCCAGTTTGGGTGCAAGATTGCCAAAGGTGTCTGAACGGTCTGCGGGGCGGTTATACCGGCATCCGCCAAAAGTACAGGGGACGCCGTTCTCCCGCGTGCGGCCGGTCAGCATTTTGTTGTCATAGTCATAACCCATGCGCTCAAAACGCAGGCCGAGGGTTATATCAAAGCCATTACTCCAGAATTGCTGATACTGCATAAACGGAGCGATTTGTGTGGCATCCACGTCGTAGTCGTAGTTCTTGCCGACGGGTATCGTTGCGACAACCAGCGGCGAACCAGTGGCGGGCCGCTCCTGGCTTTGCAGAAGAGAGCCTTCTGTAAGCTCCAGATCAAGTCCCGCTGCAAATTTCCGGTTTTCACCAAAGTCTTTATAGGTGGCAAACTGCATGCCAACGCTACTGTGTTGATTGAGTTCAGTGGGAGTACCTGGCAAGAAGTGTTGTACGAAGTCGAGGTCAGCCTTCCTGTAATACGGAGTAATAACGACATCCCAGCCACTGCTGAGTGTGTAGCTGATGCTGGTCCAGGCGCGTGTGCTGCGGTTGTTGCGATACGCCTCCGGGTTGGCATTCTGACGACGCAGTACATCATCCTTATAGGAGTTTGCGCCAACCACAAAACCAGCGGTTTCCTGATTCAGGTTGGTGATGGTGATGCCGCCGTCAAGTTGCACGCCGTTATCAAGGCTGCTGGTGTAAAGCCAGGACAATTTTTGTTGATCGTAGCCGCTCTCCGGCCGGAATCCTTGCTCGCTGATCCCGTTCAGCAGCAGCGTGTGTTTGGTATTGCCGTTATCAAATCCAATTCGAGCATTGCTGCGCAAGGTACCGCGTGGGCCTGCCTCGAGAGTCAGTTCACGGCGGTCATCTGGCGTAGGCAGCACAACGTTGATCATGCCATGCACGGCATTTGATCCGTAAAAAGCAGTTCCTGGCCCGCGGATGACTTCGATTCGCTCCGCATTTTCCGAATGCGAATCAAACA
>CANHAR010000040.1 GCA_947458495.1 Gammaproteobacteria bacterium
GCGCAGCCAGCAGGTAATGCCAACAGCCGACAGAATGTCGCCAGCCAGCGCGATGTCGGCCGGTGAACAGCGTGCGTTGGCAAACAACCCGGTGGCTCCTTCTCCGACCAGCGCGGGGGTGTTGGGCATACAGCGCACAATCGCGCGATCGTGGCCTAACCAGCTTTCCATCGAACTAACCGGGATGCCGGCGGCGATAGAGATGATCAGGCAGTCCGGTTTTTTGATACTGGCGCGCAATGACTCGCATGCAGCAGCCATCACCTGAGGTTTGACCGCCAGTATGATCACATCGGCATTGGCAGCAATCTCGGCGCTGGTACCCGTCCGGATTCCACATTCGTGCTGCAACAACTGCAACTTTTCCTGATCAATGTCGGTTGCAAACAGTTGTGACGCAGGAACAGCTTTCGCAAGTAATCCACGGATCAGGCTGTTGGCCATGTTGCCCGCGCCAATAAACGCTATCTGACTCTTATTCAAAACGATACTCCCGATTTCAGAGGCCGGTATTCTAGCGAAGCAAATGATGCCAGCGCTTAGTCTTCTGCGTCGTTAAATTCTTTGCTGAAAATGGTCCAGAAACTCAGAAACAATGCCGCAATCAAAGGGCCGATGACAAAGCCGGTAATGCCCAGCATGCTGATACCGCCCAGTGTTGAGAACAACACAATGTAGTCAGGCAGTTTGGTGTCTCGGCCTACCAGTATCGGACGCAGAACGTTGTCTGCCAGTCCGATTACCAGTGCGCCATAAGCAACCAGGATGGATGCCTTTTCCCATTCACCAGTGGCATACAGATAAATTGCCATCGGCAGCCACACCAGAGACGCACCAACCGCTGGAACCAGCGACAAAAACGCCATCACAACCGAGAGCAGCAGCGCCGCCGGCAGACCCAGCAACCAGAATATCAGCCCGCCCAGAGCGCCCTGCACCAACGCAACCACCAGATTGCCTTTGACAGTGGCACGTGAAACCTCAGCAAATTTCTGGAACAGCAACTGACGGCGCTCATTGTTGAGGGGAACCGCGCCGCGCATCCAGCCAACAATACTGACGCCATCGCGTAACAGAAAAAAGCTCAGGTACAGCATCAGCCCGAGGCTGAGGGTAAATGTCAGTGCATCACGGCCCCAACTCAAGGCTTGTTGTGACAGGAGGCGGCTCATGGCGATTGCCGCCTCAGACAGGTAATTGCGGATAACAGCGGTATCGATACCAAGGCGGGTCAGCAGATCCGGCAGAATCGGTACGGCATTGCCGATGCGATCCAGAATGTCTTGAGGGTTGAGTTCCTGGTTCTCAATCAGCTGATACAACTGCGCTCCTTCGCGCACAAATCCGAAGGCGATGGCGATGACGGGCATAACCACCAGCACAAAACCGATCGCCAGCGTGCACAGCGCCGCCAGTGACGGCCGGTTTCCAAAGTTGCGTGTTAATCGTGCGTGCAACGGGTAAAACAAAAGCGACATGACACCTGCCCAGAAAATTGCTGTCCAGAATGGCAACAACATCAGGATGAACAGCAGGCTGAGAGCAATCAGTACCCCGATAAATGTACGCTTTTCCATCACATTGCGCATGTTGTAGCTCCTTAGTTGGTACGTTTACGCAGCATTCGCCATAGTTCCAGAATTCTTGGGGGCTGTCCGGTACGCAGAATACCCTGCCGGAAAACCCGTCCGGATAACCAGAGCACTGCAATGGTGGACACTACCAGCAGGATGGTGGTACCGACAACGTCAAACATCGGAGGTTGCGCGGCCGCCCTGTTCATCATGGTGAACGGCGTAAACAGTGGAATCCAGGACATGACGCGCGCCATGGTGCCGTTAGGATCCTGAGCAATAAAACTCATGGTCAGAATCGGCACAACCAGTACCATCATCAACGGCATCATCAGGCTTTGGGCTTCCTTCAATGTGTTGCACAGGCTGCCAATTGCCAGAAAGATACCGGCATACAGTGCGTAACAGCACACGTAATAGAACACAAAATACGGGATCAGATCCGAGCTCAGCAGCACGTCCAGAATCTGCACAATCATGGCTGTCTCGACGGTCTGGTAGAGTCGGATAAATACAAAAAAGGACCCCAGCCACGCCACAATGGTGGTAATACCGGTCGCTCCGATACCCAGCAGTTTACCCATCATCAATTCGCCGGGCGTGACGGATGCCAGCAGAACCTCAATGATGCGGTTGGATTTTTCTTCAATAGTATTGCTGAGCAGATATTGGACACTCTGCATCAGAGATATAAAAATCAGATAGACAAAACCCATGGGAGCCCATTGCCGGAAGGTATCCGCCAGGCTGACCTGCTCGTCGCCAGCGACTTTACCGGGATCCAGGCGGCTGACGGGCAGGCGGGTGCGCTGAACATCGCGCACGGCATCAACGTCGATGTTGAGTTCGGTGTATTCCTGTTGGCGGATCGCGTTATTGATACTGGTCTGAATGGCACTGGAAAGCCGTGTATCGGTCAGATTGCCGGCCCAATATTGCACACCCCGGGGCGAGGTATCGTCAGTCATGCCTGTTGGCACCGGTGCGGGCCGCACGATATCGCTGCCAACATCAGCCGGTATCAGGATCAGTGCAAACAGGCTGACTTGATTGTCGCCAGCCTGCAAGCGCTGCTCACCATTCAAAAACGGTCTCAGCGTCTCCACAATCTGCTCAGGCGGTGCATTCAGGTTCAGGCCCGGCGGCGGCACTGCGGCGACAAACTGCGGGCGGGGCTCCTCGAAGTCCGGTGTATCGGCGCGCAGATAAGGTCTGCTCATCTGCAACGCAAACGCCAGACCGCCATTGCTGAGCCAGTCATCCAGTGCTGCGACCTCATCGTTGCTGAAATCATCAATCAACTGATCCATCTGATTGGCGGGCTCATTGCTGATTTGAATACTGTTCGACTCGATGCGGTTTTCTTGCAGATACCGCATAAAATCCAGCATCACCCGGCGCTGATGCTCGCGGCGTATTGCAGATTCTACGGAGTCGGCATACTGCCCCGACTGATCTACCAGCAGGTAGTAGCGTGTGGGTGTGGCTGTGGCAAGACGACTGGATACATGAAAAATGATAAAAAAGACGATTGGCACCAACAACACGCCGATCCAGAATCCCTTGGTCTTGACGTTCTCAAGATATTCTCGCCATGCGATCAGCAACGTGACTCTCATTCCAGTAGTCTCATCAAAAAAACGTTCATCGGAAGTTATGTTCCCTGGCTTCCTGACCTACCAGATGGACAAACACATCGTGCAGACTGGTCTGAGTAAAATCAAATCGGCTCAGACTGATACTGTTATGAAAACAATGCTGCAGAATCTGTTGCGGGTTCGTCTGTTCCTTGACATACAGTTCCCATTGTCGAGTGCCCTCAATGCGACCTTCACTGCCGACCGGCAGTTCACATACCGATAAAACGCCTTCAAGGTCAGCAAGCGCGCTGAGATCATTCTGGCACTCCAGAATGACCCTGCGCGGGATAATCGCTCGCGCTTCATCCACCGTGCCATCAAACACCTTGTTGCCCTGGGTAATCAGTAGCAGGCGTTCACACAGACGTTCGGCATGTTGCATGATGTGGGTTGAAAAGATCACCGTTTGTCCATTGTTCTTCAGATCCCGTATCAGTTGTTCAAGCACTTCCTGATTGACCGGATCCAGACCGGAAAATGGTTCATCGAGAATGACAAGTTCCGGGCGGTGGGCAATGGATGACAGCACCTGCACCTTCTGCCCCATCCCCTTGGACAGGGAGTCCACGGTGGCATTGGCAAAATCCTTCAGGCCGTACTGTTCCAGCAGTTCAAAAGCGCGCAGTTTTGCTTCTTTTCGATGCATGCCTTTGAGGGTGGCAAAGTACGAAATAATCGACCACACCTTCATTTTTTTGTAGAGGCCCTTTTCTTCGGGCAGATAACCGATGCGACTGCGAACCTGCATGGCTGATGTGCAGCCAAGCACTTCAATCTCGCCTTCATCGGGGCGGATGATATCGAGGATCATGCGGATGGTGGTGGTTTTGCCGGCACCGTTAGGTCCGAGAAAACCGTACACGGAGCCTTTGGGAATGTTCAGATTGATGCGATTGACGGCAGTAAATTCACCGTAGCGCTTTGTAACATTTGTTAAAGACAGTACGGATGATGACATCTCTTGGTTCCGAAGCAGATATCCGCAGTGGATATCTGCTTTGAGGGCTCAGGGTTTAACCTGACAGGTATTTGTTGATGGCGTCTGCGACTTTACGACCCTCGTCTATCGCCCGCACTACCAGCGATTGACCGCGGCGGCAATCACCGGCTGCAAATACTTTCGGGTGGTTGGTGCGGAAGTCCCCGTATGCAGCTTTGTAATTGGAACGAGCATCCACTTCCAGCCCCAGCGGCTTGGTGATGTATTGTTCGGGCCCGAGGAATCCCATCGACAACAGGATCAGATCAGCTTCCCAAAACTTTATGGTGCCAGGTATTTCTTTAAAGCTGGCATCCACTTCAACGGTATTGATGCCCAGCAGTTTGCCGTTTTCATCGCGTACAAATTCCTTGCCGCTGATGGAGTACACCCGTGGGTCTTGCCCATCGCGGTGCGCCGCTTCTTCATGGCCGTAATCAACACGGTAAATTTTTGGCCACAACGGCCAGGGATTGTCAGCGGGACGATGCACCGACGGACGCGGCATAATTTCAAAGTTGACCAGTGATTTGCAGCCGTGACGCAGTGACGTGGCGATACAGTCAGTACCGGTGTCACCACCACCAATCACAATCACGTTTTTGCCTTTGGCGCTGATGAAATTGCCGTCAGTCAATTCAGAATCGAGCAGGCTGCGGGTGTTTGCTGTCAGGAAATCCATCGCCGGATAAATGTTGTCACCCTCGCGGCCCGGAATTTTGAGCTCACGAGCTGTGGTGGCGCCGGTTGTCAGGCACAACACGTCAACGTCTTCCAGCAGATTTTCTACCGACAAGCCTCTGTCGCCTGTACCGCCGACGTTAACACGAGTGACAAAGCGTATACCTTCTTCTTCGAGCAGTTTCACCCGACGCTCAACAACGCTCTTTTCCAGCTTCATATTGGGAATGCCATACATCAACAGTCCCCCGATACGGTCTTCTCGCTCGTAGACAGTGACCGAGTGGCCAGCCTGGTTAAGTTGTGCGGCGGCGGCAAGGCCGGCAGGACCGGAGCCAATAACTGCTACTTTTTTACCGGTGCGGAATAACGGCGGATTAGCAACAACCCAGCCGTTCTCGAACCCGCGGTCAATAATGGCGTTTTCAATGTTTTTTATGGTGACCGGCGGATTATTCATGCCCAGCACACAGGAGCCTTCACATGGTGCGGGACAGACGCGGCCGGTAAATTCCGGGAAGTTATTAGTCTTGTGCAGACGGTCGAGCGCCTCGCGCCACTGGCCTTTGTAGACCAGATCGTTCCACTCAGGGATCAGGTTATAAACCGGGCAACCGTTGTCGGATTGACAAAACGGTACACCGCAATCCATACAGCGGGCGCCTTGCGTGGCCAGGTGCGTATCATCCGGGCGCGTGTAGATTTCCTTGTAGTCCAGCAACCGTTCTCCGGGAGCCCGGTACGGTACGGTGCGGCGGTCGAACTCTTTAAAACCCGTTGGTTTGCCCATGTCTGAACCTTAATCTTTTCAAATGTGTACGTTAACAGGCTGCCATGTATGAGTTACACGGCAATAGCCTGTTGTCGGGCTGCCAATTCGGTCAGCACACGTTTGTAATCTGTTGGCATTACTTTCACGAACTGTGCGAGTGACTGGCTCCAGTTATCGAGAATCTGCTTGGCTACTGGCGACCCCGTGTGATGCAGGTGATTGCTGATCAGCGACTTCAGTTCGTTTATGTCTGCGCTATCAGCCACGGCTTCCAGTCCATATGTTTCGGTATTGCACTGACGCGCGAAGTCCTTGTCTCTATCCCAGACATAGGCGATGCCGCCACTCATGCCGGCGCCGAAATTGCGGCCGGTTTTGCCGAGAATGACCACGCGCCCGCCAGTCATGTATTCGCAACCGTGGTCGCCGATGCCTTCAACAACAGCCGATGCCCCGCTGTTGCGCACGGCAAAACGCTCTGCAGCGATACCGCGGAAGTAGGCCTCGCCGCCCGTTGCGCCATACAGATTAACGTTACCAGCGATGATGTTTTCTTCGGCTTTGAAGGTGCTGTTTTTGGGTGGATAAACCACAATTTTGCCGCCCGACAAGCCCTTGCCAACAAAGTCATTACAATCGCCTTCAACGTTGATGGTGATGCCTTTGGCCAACCATGCCCCGAGGCTCTGACCTGCAGAGCCGTGCAGTTTGATGGTAATTGTGTCGTCAGGCAGCATCTGCTCGCCGTGATGCTTGGCAACCTCATTGGACAGCATGGTGCCCACAACACGGTTGATGTTAAGCACGGGCATTTCGATCTGCACTTTTTCTCCGCGCAGCAGTGCCGGTTGTGCCAATTCAATCAATTGATTATCCAGCGCTCTTTCTAGACCATGATCCTGACTGATTGTCTGATGGGTCACTGTATTCGGATACACCATTTGTGCTGGTTTCAGGATGTTGCTCAGATCCAGTCCGCGTGCTTTCCAATGATCAATAGCACCACGGCTTTCAAGCAGGTCAACCCGTCCCACCATGTCGGTCAGTTTGCGCATACCCAGGCTTGCCATGATCTCGCGCAGTTCTTCGGCCACCATAAACAGGTAATTCACCACGTGCTCAGGCTGACCTTTGAACTTCTTGCGCAGTTCAGGATCCTGGGTAGCAACACCTACCGGGCAAGTATTCAAGTGGCACTTGCGCATCATGATGCAGCCCAGCGTTACCAGCGGTGCCGTAGCAAAACCAAACTCTTCCGCACCCAGCAGAGCAGCAATGGCCACGTCACGGCCGGTTTTTAATTGTCCGTCTGTCTGCACAACCACACGGGAGCGCAGATTGTTCATGACCAGTGTCTGGTGGGTTTCTGCCAGGCCCAATTCCCATGGCAAACCCGCGTGCTTGATGGATGTCAGTGGTGATGCGCCGGTTCCGCCATCATGGCCGGCAATGACAAGATGTTCCGCTTTGGCTTTGGTGACGCCGGCAGCAACAGTGCCAACCCCGACTTCAGATACCAGCTTGACGCTGATACGTGCCTTGCGGTTGGCATTTTTGAGATCGTGGATCAGCTGTGCGATATCTTCGATAGAGTAGATATCGTGATGCGGCGGCGGGGAAATCAGGCCGACGCCGGGCGTTGAGTACCGCAGACGCGCAATATTCGCATCGACTTTTCCGCCGGGCAGTTCTCCGCCTTCGCCAGGCTTGGCGCCCTGCGAGATTTTGATTTGCAGCTCATCAGCATTGGTCAGGTACCAGATGGTCACACCAAAGCGGCCGGATGCCACCTGTTTGATGGACGAGCGCTTGGAGTCACCATTAGGCATAGGCTGGAAACGCGCGGGGTCTTCGCCGCCTTCACCGGTGTTAGATTTGCCACCCATGCGGTTCATGGCGATCGCCAGGGTCTCGTGTGTTTCCGGTGAAATGGAGCCCAGGCTCATTGCGCCGGTGGCAAAACGCTTGACGATGTCTTTCGCTGACTCGACGTCGTCCAGCGCAATCGCCTGTTGTTGATCAGTACGGAAATCCAGCAAACCACGCAAGGTGCAGGCGCGAGTGGTCTGCTCATTGGTGTACTTGGCAAAAATTTTATATGCATCAGGACTGTTATTGCGCGCCGCGACCTGCAGGTTAAAAATCGCGCTCGGGTCCCACATGTGGCCTTCGCCACCGCTGCGCCAGTGGAAATCACCCGGGTTGGTCATGACCGGAATACGGCCGGTGTCGATGACCGGGAAGCCCAAGTGGTGACGGCGCTCGGTTTCCTGAACAAGCGTATCAAAATCGACACCTTGCACGCGGCTGGCGGTTCCGACAAAACAAAGATCGATAATGTCATCAGCCAGTCCAACTGCTTCAAAAATCTGCGCACCTTTGTAGGATTGCAGTGTGGAGATGCCCATTTTTGCCATGACCTTGAGCATGCCCTTGCCCACGGCTTTTTTGTAGGCATATACAATTTTGTCTTCGGTTGCGTAGTCTTTGCTGAGCAATCCGTCTTTCTGAGCCTGCCAGAGTGATTCAAATGCCAGGTAGGGGTTGATGGCATCTGCGCCGTACCCGGTGAGCAGGCAATGGTGGTGAACTTCGCGGGCCTCACCCGTTTCCAAAATCAGACCGATGCGGCTGCGCTCATGTTGCCTGATCAGGTGATGATGCACTGCGCCACAAGCGATCAGTGAGCTGATCGCCATGCGTTCCCGACTGATTTTTCGATCTGACAGAATGACAAACGCATACCCGTCAGCGATGGCCTGACTTGCCTGGCGGCAGATGCCATCGAGCGCGGTGACATAGGCATTGGCAGTTTTTGCATCATAAGTGATATCAATAACGTTGCTGCGCAGACCTTTAAAATCCATGTTGCGGATAGTCTGCAACTGCGAGTTAGACAAAATCGGGTGCTTCAGACTCAGGCGGTGTGCATGCTTCTCGGTAGTCTCCAGCAGATTGCCTTCCGGGCCAATAAAACACTCCAGCGACATAACGACCTCTTCACGGATCGAGTCGATGGCGGGATTGGTGATCTGTGCAAACAGCTGTTTGAAGTAGTCATAAATCATGCGTGGCTTGTCTGATAGACAGGCCAGCGCCGAGTCGTTACCCATGGAGCCCAGCGGATCACGAGCCTCGGTAATCATAGGTAGCAACATAAATTGCATGGTTTCAGTGGTGTAACCAAACGCCTGCATGCGGGCGAAGACGTTTTCGGACTCCAGCGAATGATCTTCATTGCCATTGGCCAGTTGATCCAGGGTGATGCGTTGCCGCGCCAGCCACTCGCTGTAAGGGCGTTTGGCCGCGATGACGGCTTTGAGTTCCTCGTCCGGAATCAGACGCCCTTCCTCGAAATCCAGCAGGAACATTTTGCCTGGCTGCAGCCGGCCTTTGAGCTTGACGTTAGCCGGGTCAACATGAACTACCCCGACCTCGGATGCCATGATGACTTTGTCGTCATGGGTCACGTAGTAACGACTTGGGCGCAGGCCATTGCGATCCAGAACGGCGCCAATGTAATGGCCATCTGAGAACACAATGGACGCGGGTCCATCCCATGGTTCCATCAAAGCAGAGTGGAACTCATAAAACGCTTTTTTGTCGGCAGACATATTGACGTCTGACTGCCAGGCTTCCGGGATCATCATCATCACAGATTCCTGCAGTGATCGGCCGGACAGCAGCATAAATTCCAGAACAGAGTCAAAAGACCCGGAGTCAGAACAGTCGGCGTCGATGATCGGGTAAAGATCTTTGATCTTGTCGCCAAACAGCGGACTTGACAGCATACCTTCGCGCGCCACCATCTGGTTGACATTGCCGCGCAGTGTGTTGATTTCGCCGTTGTGGCTCATAAAGCGATTGGGCTGTGCACGATCCCACGAAGGAAATGTATTTGTGCTGAAGCGGGAATGCACCATCGCCATGTGTGTTTCACAGGTGGTATTGGTCAGATCGCGATAGAACGGGAACAGCTGGCCCGGGGTCAACATACCTTTATAAACAATGACTTTGCTTGACAGGCTGCAGGCGTAGAGCATTTTTGCTTCGCTGAGCGAGTTGTCGCCACGCAGTTTGTGCGTGAAGCGTTTGCGGATGACGTACAGTTTGCGCTCAAACTCATCCCGGGAAAGATTGTCTGCCGCGCCTATAAAGAGCTGTTCGATCACGGGTTGGGCTGTCCTGGCGGCTGGGCCGACGTCAGCGCCCACCGGATCAACCGGTACCAGTCGCCAGCCGATCAGTGTCTGACCTTCTTCGGAAATAATGCGGTTAATCGTGTCGCGACAAAACGCGCGCTCTTTGCTGATCTGCGGCAGAAAGATGTTGCCCACCGCATACTTGCCAGAGCCGGGCAGAGTTGTATTGAGGTCCTTGATAGCGATGTCCGCAAAAAACGAATGAGGCAGCGCCATCAGAATGCCGGCGCCGTCACCGGTATTCGCCTCAAAGCCGCAACCTCCGCGGTGATCCATCCGCGAATTCAGGTGATATGCATCAAGCATAATCTGATGACTGGGTCGTCCCTTGATGTCCGCAACGAATCCTACGCCGCAGGAGTCTTTCTCGTTTGCCGGATCGTAAAGGCCGGTCTTCTGCGGAAAGCCAAACTTATGGTGGGATTGGGCTTGATCAGTCATTGTCGCTAAGTCTCGCTAATTCGTTATATTGTTTCCGGTTCAGTTACCGTCAACGCTCCCTGCGTCAAAATGCAATGTGCATTGCCAGATAAGGAGATGCGTGAATTTAGAAATTATTGATTTGAAAAGGCTCATTGGAGCGGCCTGCACCCCTCGAACTACGCGTCCGGAGCAGGCCGGACAGTCGTAAAACATGGTGCGTGGTTTTACGGGGGCTGGACACGATAACATCGAACAAAAATATGTCAAGCCGGCAGGCGAGGCGTGACTATCTGTAGCTCAAAGCCCGTGTAGCTTGATAATTGTGCATGGCTGGATTACTCTCTCACCGACTCAGAATGCCTGTAATCTCTGCGGTAATATTACCAAGTCAGGTATTGTCAGGCATCCTGTTTATCCTGAAGTGTCACATCGACGTTTAGAAAAAATGAGGCATGTCCTCGGCTGCTGCAGACACTGCATCAGCGCTGCTGTTAACGGCTGAGCTCGCTAAACGCACAGCTCTGTTTGATTGGAAAACATGCGTCACGCCCCGATCCAGGCCGATGTGTCGCATGAATCTTGTTGTCTGGCTTAAGGTGTCGGGAACGCACCTAAAAGAATAATAGCTTTCAGCTGAGGGGATATCGCGTGGAAATAGTCCGTTATAAAAGAGATGTATGGGGTGACGAAGTCATACTGGGAGTGTCCTGGGATTTGCTTTGGGTGGTATCAGTTGCGATTTTGGTGCTGCTCGCAGGTCACGCGATTTTTATGGCCGCTCTGGCCAAGAAAAAAGCCAAGCCCTCCGCTGAAGGCCGGAAAATCAACCGTCACGATGCCATCGACCGCGCTTTCCATTGGATCATGGCCGCGTCTGTCCTGGTCCTGATTGCGACCGGTGTGATGCCGATCATCGGGATTCACTTTGCCTGGTTAGATATTCACTGGATCGCAGGTTTGGTGCTGACATTTGTGGTGGCGTTTCACATTATTCGTGCTTCTTTCTGGCAGGACTTCAAGTCCATGATCATGACGCCAGCTGATTTTGCCGAGCCTTTTGATGAGAGCCGCAAACCAGGTAAATATTCCTTCGAACAGAAGGGAATGCACTGGGCAATGACAATTCTTGTGCTGCTGGTGATTGTGACGGGCATCATTCTGTTTATGCAGATTCGCACGCCCTTCTGGGAGCGCCCTGCAGTTGCCGATGAGGCCCAACTGGGTCTGATGTTCCTGCTACATGGTCTGGCAACGTTGTCATTGGTTGCATTCACGGCGATCCATATCTACTTTGCCGTGCGTCCAGAGAAAATTTTCTACACCCGTTCGATGGTCAAGGGATGGATCTCTGAGGCAGAAATGAAAGAGAATCACGATACTGACAAGTGGAAGGTGTGAAGTTGACTGACGTTAAGAACATCGAAAGTGATATAGATGTCGTAGAGTCCGGTTACGAATTTTTGCTGGCGTATGCTGCTCAAGGGCGGCCGCCACATGTCGAATCAGAATCTCCGACTCCGCATGCGAGGCCAACACTGAGCAATATGGCTGCTGCATTAGCCAATGTTGCGGCTGCATTCAGAGGCAGTGATAACGAGTATGAACAGGTCATCGCTGAGGATATCCGCAAAGCCAGTGCAGCCATTAACTTTGTGCTGGCGCAGCCGCGGATGAGTTCTGAGCTGGTCGATAACCTTAATGCTTCTATCCATCTACGCGCGGTGCTGACGGACTTTTTCCTGTACAGCGAAGTGTTCAAGCCTATCGGTGAAGCACCGAAGTCCCCTGCGTATTTCAATGTTGGCTGACAGCGGTGAACGCAGTTTAGAAAAGCAGGGTGATTAAGTTGCCCTGCTTTTTTTTCGCCCGTACTTCTGGCCTGTTGCTGTCAACGTGACAGCGTTGCAAAGAATAAAATCAGTGCAATTACCACCAAACATGACAATACAATCATAAAAGCCCGCAGGCCACGGCGCTTTTTGCCCCAGTGATATTGCTCGTCCTCAATAAAAATCGGGTTCACTTTGCGTCGGAAAAACTTCATCGGATGTCTCGGCAAAAAATCTGGCGCCGCCATCTCAACACGACCATCAGTCAATGAAGTCGTCAAAAAGTGGCAAACTGCGGAACAAATGTGTCAAACATGATTGAAAAGCACTTAGTTGTGACAAAGTGAAACTCGGCGCCGCTGTGAGCTTTCTGAGCGGGCTAACTAAAAATCAAAGCTGATATACTTCAGAAAAATCACAATTCAGGTAGTAGAAATAGTGACAAATCGTTGTTCAATCTGGGCGGTTGCCTGCAGGCGAGCGTTGATATGCTTGTCAGGCTGCATGTTAGCAGTGACATTAACTCACGCACAGCAGCCAGACGCCAGTGGCGTGATACAAATGGCAATGATTCCTGCGGATCAGGCGCAGTTGGATCTGGACGGATTTCTGGATGAGTCAGTCTGGCAGCAGCTGCCAGCAACAGATGGTATGCGTGTCATCAATCCCGATACGCTAGAGCCCGCTTCACTGAGCACCGAGACGCGCATCTACTACAACGAGCGCGGCATATACGTGGGCGTCATGAACCATCAGGCTGCGGACACACTGGTCGCGCGGATGAGCTCGCGCGACGAACCGGTGCCGCGTGATGGATTTGTGCTGTCTATCGATGCGTCGGGCAACGGTACATACGGTTACTTTTTGCGCGTCAATCTTGGTGGTACGCTGTCGGACGGCACTATTTTGCCAGAGCGTCAAATAAGCCGGGATTGGGATGGATCATGGGATGCTGAGACCCAAGAGCTCGACAACGGTTGGTCAGCTGAGATTTTTATCCCCTGGGGAATGATGGCGCTGCCGCAAGCCGGTGAAACCAGGCAAATCGGCATTTTCACCGAACGGCAGGTGATGTATCTGAATGAGACCTGGTCCTGGCCCGCGTTGCCAAATACCAATCCTCAGTATTTGTCGGCATTTCAGAAATATGAACTCAGCGGCATTAACCCGCGCACTCAGTTCACCTTTTACCCCTACGGATCGGGTACTCACAACAACCTCAGCGGTGAGACAAAAGCGCGCGCAGGCGCTGACATTTACTGGCGGCCAAACTCCAACACACAGTTATCTGCCACGATTAACCCCGATTTTGGCACGGTAGAGTCCGATGATATCGTGGTGAATCTGTCTGCGTTTGAAGTATTTTTCTCAGAAAAGCGCTCATTTTTTCTCGAAGGTCAGGATGTCTTTCAGACCTCGCCGCGTAATGGTTTCGGACCATTTGGGCCAACAACCATGCTCAATACCCGACGTATTGGTGCGCCGCCCGTGCTGACAGTGCCAGGCGGCGTGCAGGTTGACGCCACCGAGCGCAATGCTCCATCAGATTTGCTGGGTGCGCTTAAATTGACAGGCACGCAAGGTAACTGGCGATACGGCACTCTGGTGGCAGCTGAAGATGACATGGAGTTGCGCGGAACCGCTGCAGATGGCTCACGAGTTAAGCTGCAATCCACCGGTCGGGATTTTGCGGTAGGACGATTGCTGTACGAAGATACGTCTGGTGGTGGCAGGCGTGGCATAGGCTGGCTCGGTACGCGGATGGACCACCCGGGTCGTCAGGCAACAGTCAACGGTGCGGATTTTTCGTATTTTTCAGCAGATACCCGCTGGACTGTGGATGGCCAGTTGTTACACAGCGATGTTAATGGTGTCACCGGACAGGGTGCGTTTGCTGATATCAACTACCGTCCTGCCCGCGGCGTCCAGCACAGCATCATTGCGACATATCTGGATAAAACGCTGGATATCAATGATGTTGGTTATGTCCAAAGGAATGACCATCAGCAGCTTGACTACAGGTTAAGCATTACCGAATCAGGACTTGAAAAGTATCGCAGCAGAACCCGCGGGATGAACATCGTCAATCAGTGGAATGCCGACGGGCGCCCGGTCAGATTGGGTTTGTTTTTTATGCAGAGCCTGACGTATCACAACAATACCTCACTCAATGCCAGCTTCCGCTATTTCCCGCCGCGGGTGGATGATCGCCTCAGTCGGGGCAATGGCACCTACAAGATTCCTCACCGTCTGGCCTATGACTTCAGCTGGAGCAGCGACCGCTCGCGCCCCTTCAGCTACGGCTTCGGTATCGGTAATGCCGAAGAGGACCTGAAAGCCAACAATATCAACTATTCCGTCAACGGGGGTTGGCAGCCCAGTGACCGGTTCTCAACCAATTTCACCTTGTCTTATCGTGACAGGGAGTCTTGGCTGGTTCACCGTGGCGGAACACGGATGACAACCTACACAGCAACTGAATGGTCCCCGCAGCTCAATGCCAGCTTTTTTATCAGCGCGAAACAGCAATTCAGGATCGCGGTGCAATGGACGGGAATTCAGGCAAAAGAGGATAGATTCTTTCGGATCGATCAACGCGATGTGCGCCACTTGACCGAGGTTTCAAAACCCAACCTGACGTCCGATAACTTTACCGTCAGTCGTATGAGTTTCCAGGCGCGTTATCGTTGGGAGATCGCGCCGTTGTCAGATTTGTTTGTGGTATATACCCGGGGCAGCAACTTGCCCTCAACAGGTGAAGCGGAGTTTCAGGATCTGCTGTTTGATTCCTGGAGTCAGCGTGTCTCAGATACCTGGGTGGTGAAATTGCGATACCGGTTGGGTGGTTAAAAAAACAGGCGTCAGTTATTGTCACAGAGTCGACAAAAAACTGTCTTATGCTGACATACCTACGATAATTCCCTGAAAAGGACTGCACTGATGGCTAACCATATTTTAAAGCGCAATCTGCGCGGAGTATTGCTGATGGGTCTGGTGCTCGGAACTGTAGTGCCTTTAGAGGCAGCTTATTCGCAGGGGGCTACCCCGGCAAAAGTGGTTGTTGCTCATCGGGGCGCCAGTGCCTATCTGCCCGAGCATACCTTACAGGCAGCTGCGATGGCCTATGCCATGGGCGCCGATTTTCAGGAGCAGGACGTAGTGATGACCAGTGACGATCAGCTGATTGTCTGGCATGACCTGACGCTGGATCGTAATTCCGATGTCAGGCACAAGTTTCCGGGGCGAGCCCGTGATGACGGCCACTTTTATGTCATCGATTTTACACTGGAAGAACTGCGTACTTTGCGTGTCACCGAGGGATACCGTCTCAGCGATAACGGAGAGGAACAGCAAATCTACCCCGAGCGCTTTCCGCTATGGCAGGGTAGTTTCCAAATTCATACCTTGGCCGAACAGCTTGAGCTGATCCAGGGTTTAAATCGCTCAACTGGTCGTGATGTGGGCATCTACCCTGAGCTGAAGTCGCCAGCATTCCACCATGAACATGGCAAAGACATCGGTTTGGCTGTGCTGACAGAACTGAAGCGTTTTGGATATACAAATAAAGATAGCAACGTTTACGTGCAGACTTTTGAGTTCGATGAACTCAAGCGCGTTAAAGAGCAGGTGCAACCGGCGCTTGGGATAGAACTGAAGCTTGTACAGTTAATGGGTGATGACGAAGACGACTACGGTTGGATGTTACGCCCGGGTGGCATGCAGGAGCTGGCAAAATTTGCAGATGGCATCGGTCCTGAAAAAGGCATGATCATCAGCGCAGACTCGACTGCCAACAACATAATCATCAGCACGCTGGTAGCAGATGCTCATGAGGCAGGGTTACAGATACACCCTTACACCTTCCGCGCGGATACTGGCCAGGTGCCTGCGTATGCACGCGATTTTGATCATTTGCTAGAGCTCTTTCTGGTTAATGCCGGTGTTGACGGCGTGTTTACAGACTTCCCGGACCGGGCGGTAAATTTTGTAAAAAGCCAGCGTTAATACCGTCACCCATGTCAGCCATCCCGGGGGTCAGGGTGGCTGACACTGCCCCGTCTGTACGCGCAGAGGCTTCTGGCGTATAATCGCCGCCCTTTTAATGAATTCCCCGCGCCTGCAGGCACAATTATGTCGACGACCTCCACACCGGATCTCAGTTTCGCTGAGCTCAATCTTCCCGCTTTCCTGTTAGAAACCTTGTCCAAGGTAGGCTACGAAAAACCTTCGCCCATCCAACAGGAAACAATTCCGGCGCTGCTTGATGGTCATGACATCGTTGGCATGGCGCAAACCGGCACCGGTAAAACCGCGGCCTTTGCACTGCCTATTCTGGCGAAAATTGATGTCAACAATCCCAATACCCAAGCACTGGTGCTATGCCCTACCCGAGAGCTGGCTATCCAGGTAGCCGAGGCATTCCAGACCTATGCGGAAGGCATCCGCGGTTTCCACGTACTGCCGGTCTACGGCGGGCAGGAAATGGGGCGCCAACTGCAAGCCTTGCGACGGGGCGTACATGTTGTTGTGGGCACTCCGGGTCGTTTGCTTGACCACCTGAATCGGCGCTCCCTTAATCTGAGCACCATCAAAACACTGGTGCTTGATGAGGCTGATGAGATGTTGCGCATGGGATTTATCGACGACGTCGAACTGATCCTGCAACAAACATCATCGGAGCGCCAAGTAGCGCTGTTCTCGGCAACCATGCCGGCCCAGATTCGTCATGTAGCAGAAAAATATCTGCGCAACCCCATTGAGGTCAAAATCAAGACTGCTACCAGCACTAACGCTGATATCGAGCAGCTGTATTGGCTGGTGCAGGGCACCAACAAGCTTGATGCGTTGACGCGTATGCTGGAAGTTGAAGAATTTGATGGCATGCTGATTTTTGTGCGCACCAAAAACAGTACGCAGGAATTGGCAGACAAGCTCAGCGCCCGGGGGTTCTCGGCCGCCGCGCTTAACGGCGACATGAACCAGCAGTTACGTATCCGCACGATCGAGCAACTGAAGAACGGTCAGCTGGATATCGTGGTAGCCACCGATGTCGCCGCGCGCGGTCTGGATGTTGAACGTATCAGCCATGTAGTGAACTACGATATTCCGTACGACAACGAAGCCTATGTGCATCGTATAGGCCGCACAGGCCGTGCCGGCCGAAGTGGCAAAGCCATCCTGTTTGTTGCTCCGCGTGAACAACGTATGCTGCAGTCAATTGAGCGTACCACCCGCAAAAAAATCGAGCGTATGGAGTTGCCTACGCGCAGTGAGTTGATTCAGCACCGCAGTCAGCAGTTCAAGAACACCATCGCTGCCGCGCTGGAAAACGGTAACCAGGAATTTTTCCGGGTGCTGCTTGCAGAGTTCTGTCATGAACATGAATGCTCAATAGAAGATGCCTCCGCCGCGATGGCATTCCTGTTGCAAAAGGACAGGCCGCTGGAGCCTTCCGTTAAAGATGTTGTGCCGCTGGAATCTGGTTATGGCAAGGCGCCGGCGGCATCAGCCCGCGCATCAACAGCTAAACCGGCCGTTGCCATGCCGGTAACAGCTAAAGTCCGTGCGCCCCGCCGCGAGGTCTCAGAGTCCCTAGAGGCAGAAGAGCAGCCCGCGCCGCGTCCAGCACGGAGCAAGCCGCCGATGCATGATGCACATCCACGGTTGACACAAGAGGACATTTTTGCAGAAGAA
>CANHAR010000041.1 GCA_947458495.1 Gammaproteobacteria bacterium
CGAAGAAGATGTGGGGCTGTGCACCTATGTGTGCCCGGGCAAATACGAATACGGTCCGATTCTGCGTGACAACCTCACGCGTATCGAAAAAGAATGCTAGTGGAAAAAATTCACCATGGGTCTGCGTAAAATACTGGATGACTTGGCGCCGCAGTTCGAGAAAGGCGGCAAGTACGAGAAGATGTACCCACTCTACGAAGCAGTGGATACAATTTTTTATACCCCGAGCAAAGTGACGGTCGGCGGTTCACATGTGCGTGATGGCATAGACCTCAAACGTATCATGATTACGGTTTGGCTGGCTGTGTTCCCTGCAATGTTTTATGGCATGTACAACGTCGGGTACCAGGCCAATATGGCCATGGTCAACATGGGCATCACCGACATGGAAGGCTGGCGCGGTGTGTTGATTGGCGCCTTGGCCGGCAATGACCCCGCCAGCATCTGGGATAACTTCTGGTACGGAGCCATGTACTTCTTGCCCATCTATGCGACAGTTTTTATCGTCGGTGGATTCTGGGAAGTATTGTTTGCGGTAAAACGTGGCCATGAAATCAACGAAGGTTTTTTTGTTACCTCGATTCTTTTTTCGTTGATAGTTCCGCCAACTTTACCATTGTGGCAGGCAGCTCTGGGCATATCATTCGGAGTCATTGTAGGCAAAGAAGTGTTTGGTGGCACCGGTAAAAATTTCCTGAACCCGGCGTTGACCGGTCGTGCATTTCTGTTCTTTGCATACGCACCACAAATTTCTGGTGATTCTGTATGGACTGCGGTCGATGGCTTTAGTGGGGCAACGGCGCTGAGCCAGATAGCAAGTTCAGGACTGCCAGTGATTCTTTCCGCTACCGGCGAGCAGTTGACCTGGCTCGATGCATTCTTTGGTCGTATGCAGGGATCGATTGGCGAAGTATCAACGCTCGCCATCCTGATTGGTGCGGTGATTCTGCTGACCACCCGCATTGCGTCCTGGCGAATTATGGCAGGCGTGTTTATTGGCATGGTCGCGTTCTCAACTCTGCTCAATCTCATAGGTTCAGATTCCAACCCGGGCTTCGCAACGCCCTGGTATTGGCACCTGGTGTTGGGTGGATTCGCATTCGGTATGGTCTTTATGGCGACCGACCCAGTGTCGGCAGCGATGACCAATACCGGCAAATGGCTTTATGGCATTCTGATCGGTGTTATGGTTGTCATGATCCGGGTTCTGAATCCGGCTTATCCCGAAGGCATGATGCTTGCCATTCTTTTTGGCAATCTGTTTGCGCCTTTGCTTGATTATTTTGTCATTAAAGCCAATGTCAAACGGAGGATCGCTCGCAATGTCGTCTAACGTAAACTCCGTCTCTTACACCATCAAGGTCGCGCTTGTTCTGTGCGCGATGTGCTCGATAATGATTTCTGGCGCAGCGGTGTTGCTCAAGCCGATGCAAACCGCCAATCAGATTCTCGACCGTAACCGTAATATTCTTATCGCTGCGGGTATGTATGATCCTGCTGTGAATACCAACGCTGATGTGCAATCGATGTTCGAACGTTTTAATGCACGTATTGTTGACCTGGATACTGGCTCTTACCTCACAGATGAGCAGCTAGCAGAATTAGGGATCGACCCGCTGACCTACAGCGAAGCGGCATCCCGAAATGATCCTGCATTATCATCAGCTTTAAGCTCCGATGAGGACACTGCCAACATTCGACGACGTGTACGTTATGCAACTGTGTACTCAATTGAGAGCGCCGAGGGTGCTTACGAAACACTGGTATTGCCAGTCAGCGGTTTCGGGCTCTGGGGCATTATGTATGGTTACCTTGCTATTGAAGGCGATGGCAATACGATTCGTGGTATCGGTTTTTATGATCACAAAGAAACGCCCGGTCTTGGAGGCGAGATCAGCAATCCCATATGGCAGGCTCAATGGCCAGGCAAACAGATTTTTGATACAGCCGGTGATGTTGCATTTGAGTTAGTTAAAGGTGGTGGTCAGGGCGAGTCCCAAGTCGACGCGTTGTCTGGTGCAACACTGACCAGTCGTGGCGTTGAAAATATGATCGCTTTCTGGCTTGGGCAACGGGGATTCGGTTCGTTCCTGACAAACGAAGTTAAAAGTTAAGGGGTTTTCTGATGTCTGAGATGAGCAAAACAATTCTGATCAAACCGATTTTTAAGGAAAATCCTATCGCTTTGCAGGTTCTGGGCGTTTGTTCTGCATTGGCGGTAACCACTAGCGTGCAGGTGGCATTGGTGATGGGTATTTCACTGACAATGGTGACTGCATTTTCCAACATGTTTATTTCTATGCTCCGAAATCACATGCCAAGCAGCATTCGCATGATCATTCAGATGACGATTATCGCGTCACTGGTGATTCTGGTTGACCAGTTGTTAAAAGCTTTTGCTTATGAAGTGAGTAAACAGTTGAGCGTGTTTGTCGGACTCATCATCACCAACTGCATCGTAATGGGCCGGGCAGAGGCGTTTGCGATGAAAAATCCACCTGGTTTGAGTTTCCTGGACGGGCTTGGCAACGGAGCTGGTTACAGTCTTATTCTGGTGATATTAGGTGCGGTCAGAGAGCTGATTGGTTCTGGCAGCATTCTTGGTATCACACTGCTTCCAACTGTCGCCGATGGTGGTTGGTATCAACCAAACGGTTTAATGTTGCTGGCACCGAGTGCGTTTTTTCTAATCGGCTTTATTATCTGGATTATCCGCAACCGCGATAACTCCCAAGTCGAGAGAAACGAGTTTTCCATGGCTTCACACACCGTCGAGAAGGGTGCGCACTAATGGAACACTATCTGAGTCTTTTATTCACGTCAGTCTTTGTTGAGAACATGGCACTTATGCTGTTTCTTGGCATGTGTACTTTTCTGGCTGTGTCCAAGAAGATAGAAACTGCCATAGGCTTGGGGATTGCCGTGGTGATTGTGCAATCAATCACTATGCCGATTAACAATCTGATTTTTACTTACCTGCTCAAGGATGGTGCGTTGTCGTGGGCAGGAATGCCTGACCTGGACCTTAGTTTCCTCGGGTTCTTGGTGTACATCGGGGTCATCGCAGCGCTGGTGCAGATTTTGGAGTTGTTTCTGGACAAGTTTGTGCCTGCTCTTTACAACGCGCTAGGTATCTTCTTGCCGCTGATCACGGTGAATTGCGCGATCATGGGTGGTGCTTTGTTTATGGTTGAACGCAGTTATACTTTTTCGGAAAGTATGGTTTATGGTGTAGGTTCTGGTTTGGGATGGGCTATTGCCATTGCGCTGATGGCTGGTATACGTGAGAAGCTAAAGTATAGCGATGTTCCACCTGGGCTTCGTGGTCTGGGAATTACATTCATCACGGCCGGCCTGATGTCTCTGGGTTTTATGTCGTTCAGCGGACTGACGCTGTAATTGAATCCAATCAACGTTGATGTGGGAAGGTCTCTGTAATAATGGATATCACAACGATTATTGCCGGTGTGGTCATGTTCACCGTCATAGTGATGCTGCTGGTGGTCATGATCATTGTCGCGCGCGCGCGACTGGTGAGTGCCGGTGATGTAAAAATCGAAATAAATGGTGATCCGAGTAAGGCGATTACCGTTCCTGCTGGTGGCAAGCTGCTGACAACCCTGGCGGATGCAGGTATTTTTCTGTCCTCTGCCTGTGGTGGGGGTGGAACCTGCGCGCAGTGCAAATGCAAGGTGATGGACGGTGGTGGCTCAATGCTGCCAACAGAGGCGGGACATTTCACCATGGGCGAGGCCAAGGAACATTGGCGTTTGTCCTGTCAGGTTGCCGTCAAGCAGGACATGAAAATTGAAGTGGAGCCTGAATTTTTTGGTGTCAAACAGTGGGAATGTGAGGTGATCTCCAACCACAACGTGGCGACTTTTATCAAGGAACTGGTGCTCAAGATCCCCGATGGCGAAAGTGTTGATTTTCGCGCCGGCGGTTACGTGCAACTGGAAGTTCCTGCGCACGTAGTTGAATATAAAAACTTCGATATTGAAGAGCGCTTCCGGGGCGATTGGGAAAAATTTGGTCTGTTTAACCATAAGTCCAAATGCGATAAAACCACGATCCGCGCATATTCAATGGCCAATTACCCTGACGAAAAGGGTTTGATCAAGTTCAACATCCGTATCGCCACACCGCCCCCACGCAGCAATCACCCGCCGGGTATCATGTCGTCGTATGTGTTTAACATGAAACCTGGCGATAAAATCAAGGTGTTTGGTCCATTTGGCGAATTCTTTGCCAAAGAAACCGAAAACGAGATGGTCTTTATTGGTGGTGGTGCCGGTATGGCGCCCATGCGTTCACATATTTTTGATCAGCTGTGCCGCCTCAACAGCAAGCGTAAAATTACCTTCTGGTATGGTGCGCGCAGCAGAAAAGAAATGTTTTATGTTGAAGATTTTGACCGCCTGGCCGCTGAACACGCCAACTTTAAATGGCATGTCGCGCTGTCAGAGCCTCAACCGGAGGATAACTGGACAGGTTACACAGGATTCATTCACAACGTTGTGTTAGAGCAGCAGTTGAAGAGTCACCCGGCACCTGAAGATTGTGAGTACTACATGTGTGGTCCGCCCATCATGAACGCCTCATGCATCAAGATGTTGAAAAGTCTAGGTGTGGAAGACGAAAACATAGCGTTGGATGAATTCTCCTGATCAATATCAGGTAAAAAAAATGGAAAATCGACAGGGGAGCCAGGCCACTAACAACATGTGCCGCTCCCCTGTTTTTTTGGAACATTGCCACCGGCAAAGTTCAAGAAATTGCCGCGGAGCGAAAAGTGTCAGGTGACAGAGAAATAGGCAGTTTTGTCCTGCAGTGGATCAAGCGGCTTCGGTATACGCTGATCTTTCTTGCGCTGTTTTTTCTTTGGGTCTTGGTGCGCCCGGAGCCAGCTGAACAGATTTATCAGCTGAATGGCGCCACTATGGGCACTCAGTATCAGATTTTGGTTGCCGGATTTCCGGACCGTCTGAGCGATAACGAACTGGCTGACGCTATTGCGCAGCGGCTCTACCGCCTTGATCGTGAGCTGATGTCCACGTATGCACCGGATTCAGAATTATCCAGGTTTAATTCCAGTGAACCTGGCCCGTGGGTTAGTGTATCGCCAGAGTTGGCTTTGGTGATTGAAAGAGCATTGTATTTTAATCAGCTGACCGGAGGAGCGTTTGATGTGACGGTTGGACCTTTAGTCAATCGCTGGGGTTTTGGCCCTCTTGTAGGTCAACGTGTTGATCAGTCGCGAATTCCCAGTGACGCGGAAATCGCTGAATTGCTGCAGTTAACCGGGTCTCATCGGCTGGAAGTCAGTTTGTCACCCCCGCAGGTACGTAAGTCGGCCCAGGTCTACGTTGATCTCAGCGGAATTGCCAAGGGCTATGCAGCAGATGTGCTGGCGGACTATTTTGATTCATTGAACATGCCCAGTTATTTTATTGAGATTGGGGGCGAGCTGCGGATCAAGGGCCTTAAACCTGACGGGAGCGGCTGGGTACCCGCTATTGAGAAGCCGTTAGACAGCCCTGAGCCAGAGGTTTACCAGATATTTTACAGCCAAGGCAGAACTCTGGCAGTTGCCGGCTCAGGTGACTACCGTAATTATTTTGAAGAGGATGGAGTGCGGTACTCCCATGAAATTGATCCGTCTACGGGTCGCCCTGTCAGTCACTCCCTCGCAGCAGTAACCGTCATCGCGCCAACAGCGATGGAGGCTGATGCCTTGGCGACGGCGTTTATGGTCATGGGTGAGCAGAAGTCTTATGACTTGGCTCAATCATTGGGACTGGCAGTTTATTTGATAAGCAAGCATCCTGAGCAGGATGGTTTTACTGAACGATTCACACCGGCATTCGAAGCCTATCTGGAGCAGTGATATGGACACCCTGATTGCAAGTTTTGTCATTCTTTTATTGGTTGTTGCCGGTATGGCTATTGGAGTGATGTTTGGTCGGGCACCCATCAAAGGCTCTTGCGGCGGCCTCAACAATGCAGGCATAAATGAAAGCTGTGAACTATGCGGCGGCAGTCCCGCGCTGTGCGAAAAAAGCAGTAAATAGACCGGAGATCAGCTTTAATGCCTCGAAATACTTACGACATTATTGTAGTAGGCAGTGGCCCTGCGGGCGAGTCGGCTGCCATTAATGCCGCAAAACATGGCAAAAAAGTCGCGTTGATATCTGACCGTGATCAGGTCGGTGGTAGTTGCACGCACTTGGGGACAATTCCTTCCAAGGCACTTCGGCACTATGTAAAACAGGTCATGCAGTTCCGCAGCAATCCATTGCTTCGTGAGTTCGCAACGCTGCACAAACCGAGTTTTCCTGAAATCATTCGCCATGCCAATCGTGTGATTGATGAACAGGTATACCTGCGAAGCAGGTACTATGAAAAAAATGATGTGACAATCATTCATGGTCAGGCTTTTTTTAACGATGCCAACAGCATTCGCGTGACAACAAGAGGACCTTTGCTCAAAGCTGACAACTTTGTGATCGCGACCGGTTCGCGTCCGTATCGACCGGCAAATGTGAACTTTGACGATCTACGGTTGTTCGACAGCGACAAAATACTCACCCTGAATCACTCCCCTAAAAAAGTAACCGTAATAGGTGCTGGTGTGATCGGTTGTGAGTATGCCTCCATTTTTGGCGGGCTGGGTTGCAAAGTTGAGCTGATTAATCCAGCCAATACGCTGCTGTCGTTTTTGGATTGGGAGATCTCGGACGCATTGAGTTATCACCTGCGTGATATTGGTGTGCGCAGTCGCCACAATGAAGAGTATGAGAGTATTGAATACCACGATGACTATGTGGTGACTAATCTTCGGTCGGGTAAACGCATCAAAAGCGACATTATTTTGTGGGCCAATGGACGTACCGGAAACTCCGACAACATGGGTCTGGAAGCGCTGGGCATCGTTTTGAATGCCCGTGGTCATATCGAAGTCAATGAGCGTTATCAGACGGCAGTACCCAATATTTATGCAGCAGGCGATGTCATCGGGTGGCCGTCACTGGCGAGCGCATCTTATGATCAGGGGCGAGCAGCCTGTAATGCCATCGTTGATCCTGAGGCGTTTGTTGCCATTGATCGGGTAGCTACCGGCATTTACACGATTCCCGAAATCAGTACCCTGGGTAAAACTGAGCAGGAGCTGACCAAGGCACAGGTACCTTATGAAGTCGGTAAGGCATTTTTTAACAATACCGCGCGGGGCCAGATTACCGGTGAGCAGGTTGGCATGCTGAAGCTGATTTTCCACTTTGATACCCTGGAGATCCTCGGCATTCATTGTTTTGGCGACCAAGCCTCTGAGATAGTGCACATCGGACAGGCCATCATGCAGCAGGAGGGCGCCGCCAACTCCATGAAGTATTTCCTGGATACTACCTTCAATTATCCAACCATGGCTGAAGCCTATCGAATTGCCGCTCTGGATGGGTTGAATCGGGTATTCTGAGGATTCTGATGTGCGCACGCCCCGACCGATGTCTGCTCTGGTTGTATTGCTTGTAGTCAGCATCTGGCCGGTGCAGTACTTTGCATCGTCTTTGCAGGCGGCCCGTGTTGAGTTTGATCGCAGCAGTCTTTTATCCATGCTTGGCAATGATCTGATAGACAATGATCCGATTGTCGATGCATTGCTGATTCGCGCTGAACCCGGCAGTCAGAATCTTGTCAGCCCGGAATGGCTTGGACTGCGTCGTGACAGGCTCGCCTACGTTGGTAAACAAGGCGATGAAGTGGTGTTGGTTGTCTTGCCGTTTACAGTCGATGATGGATTTAACGGCATTCTCGACTTGTTGGTGGCATTCGACATGCGCGGGGAGATTGTTGCGGCGCGGGTGTTGGCAGAACCTCTGTATACCGACCTGATTGGTGGTCTGAAAATTCTTGAGTCACGCTGGATGCGCGAATTCAGCGGCATGGCTTCACGTGATCTCAGGCGCCCCAGTTGGCAAGGGATTGCGGCTGATGATGGTGTGGATCAGTTTGTTGGTGCGTCAATCACACCCAAAGCAGTTGCCGCAGGGATGTACGATGCTTTGCTGTTTTTTCAGTCAAATCGCATGACTCTGGTGCAGGGCGACCCATCGCTGAGTCCGCAATAAGCGACTCAGCAAACAAAGAACAGTGTTTTGTCATTTTTGGCAGGAGAGTTGTAATGCCGGCACAGACGGTCAGTGTGTTAGGCGGTGGAAGTTTTGGCACAATCATTGCCAACATCGTCGCGCAGAACGGTTATCAAGTGAATTTCTGGATGCGCAACAAAGCGCTGGTCGATCAGGTGAACTCGACGCGTGAAAATCCCCAGTATCTTCCGGGTTATGTCTTGCACGAAGGTGTGTTTGCCACGGATGACATTGAATTAGCCGTCAGGGGTAGTCGTCTGGTGTTTGTGGCTGTCCCCAGTGCCTATTTCCGCACCGTGCTGCGCACGATGTTACCGGCATTGAGCAAGGATACAATTCTGGTCAGTACTACCAAAGGTATAGAGGCGGGCAGTTTTCTGCTAATGAGTCAGGTCATGCGGCAAGAAGCCCCCGATTGCCAAATTGGTGTATTGAGCGGGCCGAATCTTGCGGGTGAGATAGCCAGACGCAGCCTGACCGGTACTGTGATTGCAAGCATGCATGAGTCGGTGCGAGAGCGTGTGAGGGAAGTGCTTAAGTCAGATTATTTCAGGGTCTACACCAACGATGACATGTTTGGCGTTGAACTTGGCGGATCATTGAAGAATATTTATGCCATTATTGCCGGTCTTGCTTCTGCAATGGGCATGGGACAGAACACCAACAGCATGCTCATTACACGGAGTCTGACTGAGATGGCACGATTTGGGCGTGAGTTGGGCGCTGATCCGATGACCTTTCTGGGGCTGGCTGGAGTAGGCGATTTGATCGTTACCTGCTCGTCTTCGCTGAGTCGGAATTTTCGTGTAGGCTTGGCGCTCGGTGAGGGTAAACCTGTTGAGGAAGCCATTGTCGGTATCGGGCAGGTTGCCGAGGGTGTTAACACGCTGAAACAGGTAAAGGAAAAAGCTGATGAGCTAGGTGTTTATATGCCCCTGGCATCAGGTTTGTATCAGATCGTCTACGAAGGTAAGCCGGTCAATCAGGTGATTGCGGCATTAATGCTGGGTGAGGGAGCGCTGGACGTCGAGTACGAAGCCCATCGTGCCAAACAGCTGGAAAAGGGAGATCGATGATATGTCTGATGATTTTGTGGAAAATCTGAAAAAACCATCTGCCTGGGTACGCATACTGTTTATGGCGGGTTTTGTTGTTGCTTTGTATGTCAGCGGCGTCATTTTGATGGTGCTGATGCTGGCGCAAATTTTATTCAGCCTGTTAACCGGAGATGATAACCTCAACCTGCGTCGCCTTGGAGGCAGCCTTTTGTCCTATGTAGCGCAGATATTGGCATTCCTGACCTATAACACCCAACAGAAACCTTTCCCGTTTTTGCCTTTTCCATCCTCAGAACTGCCAGCCGACCGGTCAGAAGATTTTTCAGATGTGGAGAGTTATCAGCCTTTTGCTGCTGACCAGACAGCGTCCGACAACCCAGAGCCCCGGGATGCCGATGTTGCCGAAGAAATAGAAACCCCCGAGGCACCCCGTAAACGTCGTGCTACACGCCGCAAAAGGCCTGCTGCCACCGATGAACAGGATACTGATGTTTGACTTTGTTGCTGTAATCAAAGACCTGTTGCTCCCCGGCAGTCACGAGCATCAAGCCAGTAAATCCAGACTGAAAGGACACGTGTTGTTGTGTTGTCTGCTACTGGTTGGTTTGCAGGCAAACGCTGATGTTCCCGGTTCATCAGACTATGCGTTCCAACGTTTTCCGGGGTCGCAGATTGTCGAGTATCGTCTTGAGAACAATACGGTGTATGCCTTGGCGCTCGGGCGCATGCAGCGAGCAGCAGGACGTGTTGCTCCCAGCCAGTCCGAAAGATTTCAGGGTGACTTGCGCCGCATTACCTACGAGATACCCGATGGATTTAATGGACAGGAAGTGTTTGAGCATTTCCGCGAACAATTATTGACTGAAGGGCAGCAAGAGCTTTTTAACTGTCAGGGCAGAGGTTGTGGGAGCAGTAATTTTTGGGCGAATGATGTGTTTGGCAACCGCATTTTGTATGGCCCGGAGACAGGACAGTATTACATGGCAGCCAGTTATCGGGGCGAGATGTCGGGCAGAGAGGTCAGCGGATATGTAGCCCTATACGTTGTTGCCCGTACCAACCGACGCCTGTATGCACATCTGGACTTTCTTGAGCTGTCAGAACAAGAGGCGGCTGAGCAACGCGCCGCCTCCGTGCCCGATGCCCGCACGCTGTTACAACGTCTGAACGAAGATGGGCTGGTAACTATCCCGGGCCTGCTATTTGATGAACAGGATCTGCTCACAGAAGACCAAGGCTTGCAGTTGCTGGAGGATGCGCTGAATGATGATGGTCAGACCAATATCTACATAGTCGGGCACTTGCAGGCAGAAGCCACACTAGATGAGCAGATCAGTCGCTCGCTGATTCGCGCCGAAGTGATCCAGCAGCGACTGATCAGTGCTGGCATTGCCCCGGAGCGTTTGCAGGCTCAGGGTGTTGGTCCGTTGGCACCGTTTTGCCGGACAGGCCCGTGTCGCCAACGCATCGAGGTTGTTGTCCGACCGTAATGGCAGGCAGGAGCGTGATAATTCATCGACGGTGCTGATCTGAGTCCGTGCAATGTACTACCGTCTGATCAATGACAAAAATTCGTTACGTGTATTCTGACTGTTTCTGAATGCGCCGAGCATACACGAGGTTGTCATCACCGAGTTCTGCTTCTCCACACCGCGCATCATCATGCACATGTGCTGAGCCTCAATGATGACCGCGGCACCAGCGGCATCAGTCTTCTGAATAATCACTTCAGCGATCTCTTTGGTCAAGTTTTCCTGAATCTGCAAGCGCCGGGCGTACATATCGACAATCCGGGCAATCTTAGACAGGCCAAGAACTTTACCATTGGGCAGATAAGCAACATGACACTTGCCGATAAAAGGCAACATGTGATGCTCACACATCGAATACAATTCGATGTTCTTGACGATGACCATTTCTTCTGAAGATGATGGGAACAATGCATTATTGATCACCTTATCTACGTCCTGTTCGTACCCTCGGGTAAGAAATTGCATGGCTTTGGCGGCTCGCAGCGGAGTGTCCAGCAGTCCTGGGCGTGACAAGTCTTCACCAATAGCGCTGATGATGTCACGGTATGCATGTTCCATAGTGTTCAGAGACGTGTTGTTGACGGGTTTGCTCATGGTGGACTGTGGATCCCGGATGGTTATCAATAGGGTCTGTTCAGGGGTCGATACCGTACGATATCACTGTGCGGTCGTAAAGCAATTTTTGCCGCGGACTTAGCGCAAAGGCATGGATAATCAATGAATATTCTTAACTGTGTTGAGCAGCTATGTTCGTGCTTCGAGCAGGCAGACCTGTATTACGGTCATGGCACTGACAACCCCTGGGATGAAGCGGTGTACTTGGTGTTTACCGTGCTGGACATTGCGTTTGAGCAGGCAGAGGCAGATACCAAAGCGATTGAATCACGCGAGGTCAGTGAGACTGATCTGCAGCATATACAGGCGTTGGCAGAGCAGCGCATTAACCAACGGGTTCCCATAGCTTACCTAGTCAAACAGGCCTGGTTTGCGGGCTTGCCATTTTATGTGGATGAGCGTGTGTTGATACCGCGCTCACCGATTGCAGAATTAATTCTTCATCAGTATGAGCCCCTGATATCCACGCCCCCCGCGCGCGTGCTTGATCTTTGCACAGGAAGTGGCTGCATCGGCCTGGCGACTGCGTTGGTCTTTCCTTCGGCTCAGGTAGATCTGGCAGACATCTCTGGTGAAGCGCTCAAGGTGGCGCAGATCAATATCAGTCGGCATGCGGTCCAGGATCGTGTCAACACGGTTGAATCTGACCTTTTTAGTGGCTTGCAGGGAACCTACGATCTGATTGTCAGCAATCCGCCTTACGTCTCGGCGGACGAAGTGGCCGCGTTGCCGACGGAGTATCACCATGAGCCAGAATTGGGCTTGTTGTCTGATGATGATGGTTTGGCGATTCCCTTGCGTATTTTGCGCGAAGCCCCCGCTTATCTGTCCGAGCAGGGCATGCTCATTGTGGAACTAGGCTACAGTTGGGAATTGCTGGCCGATCGTTATCCGGATCTGCCTGTGTTATGGCTGGACTTCGACAGCGGCGGGGAAGGTGTGTTTGCGATCTCGCGGGATGCGCTGATTCGTGCGGTTTGGTGAATTCGTGTACACTGTGCGCTTTTTCAAGCCGGTCGGAACACAGACTTATGTCGGGTAACAGTATTGGTAGCGTGTTTACAGTCACAACCTTTGGCGAGAGCCACGGCTTGGCACTGGGCGCGGTTATTGATGGCTGCCCTCCAGGGCTGGCGTTGACTGAGGCTGATCTGCAGCACGATCTTGATCGACGTAAACCTGGGCAGTCGCGCTTTACAACACAGCGTCGTGAAGATGATGCGGTGAAAATTCTGTCCGGGGTCTTTGAGGGGGTCACTACCGGTACCCCGATAGGTCTGTTGATCGAAAACACCGATCAGAAATCAAAAGATTACAATAATATCAAGAATATGTTTCGTCCTGCTCATGCTGATTATACGTATCAGCAGAAGTATGGAATCCGAGATTATCGAGGTGGTGGCCGTTCGTCGGCGCGTGAAACAGCCATGCGCGTTGCTGCTGGTGCGATAGCCAAGAAGTATCTTGCTCAGCATTGTGGTGTGTTGGTGCGTGCCTATCTGAGTCAGCTTGGTCCAATAAAAGCGCAAACACTGGATTGGAATCAGGTTGAGCAAAACGCTTTTTTCTGTCCGGATGCCAGCAAGGTCTCCGAGATGGAAACCTATATGTCGGCGCTGAATAAGGAAGGCAATTCAATTGGCGCAAAGATCACGGTCGTGGCATCCGGCATGCCGGTTGGTCTGGGAGAGCCCGTGTTTGACAGGCTTGATGCCGACATCGCTCATGCGCTGATGAGTATCAATGCTGTCAAAGGCGTAGAGCTGGGTGCCGGATTCGAATCTGTGACACAAAAGGGTACTGAGCATCGTGACGAGATGACGCCTCAGGGTTTCCTCTCGAATAATGCGGGTGGTGTGTTAGGTGGCATTTCCAGCGGTCAGGATATCGTAGCTAATATTGCTCTCAAGCCGACTTCAAGCATCCGCATCCCTGGCCGCTCAATCGATGTGCAGGGTAACCCGGTGGAAATTATTACCACGGGGCGTCATGATCCTTGTGTTGGTATTCGTGCTGTACCCATTGCTGAGGCAATGCTGGCGATTGTTTTGATGGACCATTTTTTGCGTCATCGTGCGCAGAACTCTGGTGCGCGAGGCAGCACACCATTAATCTGAAAAATATATTATATACAAAAAGATATAGAACTAAATTAATGCAAAATAGCTAGTAGGATACATTCATGTCTGGTCAAACTTTGTACGATAAACTCTGGGATTCACATCTAGTCAAACAACGTGATGACGGCACAGCGCTGATCTATATCGATCGACAACTGATTCATGAAGTAACGTCACCACAGGCATTTGAAGGCTTGCGCCTGACGGGTCGTAAGCCCTGGCGCGCTGATGCCAACTTGGCTACGCCTGACCACAATATCCCGACCACCAAAGCTGAACGCAGTCGTGGTCTGGAAGGAATTGTCGACCCGGTGTCACGTATTCAGGTGCGCACACTGGCAGACAACTGCCGTGAGTATGGCATTACCGAACTCGACATGAATGATATCCGTCAGGGAATTGTGCACGTTGTGGGTCCCGAGCAGGGCGCAACTCTGCCAGGAATGACAATCGTCTGTGGCGATTCGCACACATCCACGCATGGTGCCCTCGGGGCGTTGGCGCATGGTATCGGTACGTCAGAAGTTGAGCATGTGCTGGCCACGCAGTGTCTGATGCAGAAAAAGATGAAAAACATGCTCATCCGTGTGGATGGCAAGCTCAATCCCGGTGTCACTGCCAAGGACATCGTGCTGGCCATTATCGGTGAAATTGGTACTGCTGGCGGCACTGGTTATACCATTGAGTTTGGTGGTGATGTGATTCGTTCGCTGAGCATGGAAGGTCGCATGACCATCTGTAATATGGCCATTGAAGCAGGTGCACGCGCTGGCTTGATTGCTGTCGACCAGACAACGATTGACTACATCCGAGGACGTCCGATGGCGCCGCAAGGTGACATGTTCAGTCGTGCTGCGGAGTTCTGGAAGACACTGGTCAGTGATGTTGATGCACATTTTGACCGTGTAGTGGTGCTGGATGCGGCTGATATCATCCCGCAGGTAACCTGGGGAACATCACCGGAGATGGTCGCGCCGGTCACAGGATTTGTACCTGATCCTGATCTGGAAAAAGACTCAAGCCGGGCGGACAATATCCGCCAGGCGCTGAAATATATGGGTCTGAAGCCGGGGACAGCCATCAAGGACATCAAACTTGACGTGGTATTTATTGGCTCCTGCACCAACTCGCGAATTGAAGATCTGCGCGCTGCCGCTGCAGTCGTCAAAGGACGAAAGGTTGCCAGCTCCATTGAATTGGCGATGGTGGTGCCGGGTTCAGGGCTGGTGAAACAGCAGGCAGAAGCGGAAGGGCTGGACAAGATTTTTATTGAGGCAGGGCTTGAATGGCGTGAGCCTGGTTGCTCCATGTGTCTGGCGATGAATGCCGACCAGTTACCAGCCGGCAAACACTGCGCGTCTACATCAAACCGTAACTTTGAAGGACGTCAGGGCTTTGGTGGTCGTACACACCTGGTCAGCCCGGCGATGGCCGCTGCTGCCGCCATCCACGGGCATTTTGTAGATGTCCGTGACATCCTTTTGGATACGGCGCGATCCTGAGTAAATAAACAATACAACAACCTGGGTAAACGTCAGACTGACAGCATTGAGTAATATGATATGAAAGCATTTACTGTACATACCGGCCTGGCCATGCCATTGGATCGAGCTAATGTTGATACCGACTTCATCATCCCCAAGCAATTCCTGAAGTCGATCAAACGCAGCGGATTTGGTGTCAATTTGTTCGATGAGCATCGTTACCTTGATAAAGGTGAGCCGGATTCCGTTAACAGCCAACGCCCGCTAAACAAGGATTTTGTGCTGAATCAGCCACGTTACCAGGGAGCCAGCGTACTGCTGGCTCGTGAGAATTTTGGCTGTGGTTCCAGCCGCGAGCATGCCCCGTGGGCGCTGGATGATTTCGGATTCCGTGTTGTGATTGCCCCAAGCTACGCGGATATCTTTTTCAATAACTGCTTTAAGAACGGCATTCTTCCTATTGTTCTGGATAAGAATTTGGTTGACCAGCTGTTCAAAGAGGTAAATGCCGCTGAAGGTTACACGCTCACCGTGAACCTGCTAGCGCAATCCATCACCCGACCCGATGGCTCCGTCATCCATTTTGAAGTGGACGCGTTTCGCAAGCATTGCCTGCTGAACGGTCTTGATGACATCGGCCTGACACTGGAAGACGCAGCCGCCATCCGCGCGTTTGAAAATCAGTGGCGGGAAAAATCACCCTGGTACTTCAGATCTGCCTGAAGCAGACCTGAATCGGGGATTTAATTCGGGAGTTTTACTTGCATGAAAAAATACAACGTAGCAATAGTTGGCGCCACTGGTGCCGTGGGTGAGGCGCTGATCAGTATTCTGGAAGAGCGCAATTTTCCGGTCAAAGAGCTGTTTCCGCTGGCCAGTGAACGATCAGCGGGGAGCAAGATTAAATTCCATGGCAAATCGATCACCGTGCTTAACTTGGCGGATTTTGATTTTTCCAGAGCAGAAATTGGTCTGTTTTCCGCCGGTGGCAGCATTTCAGAAATTTATGCGCCAAAAGCGGGTGCCGCAGGGTGTATTGTCATTGATAACACCTCACATTTCCGTTACGACAACGACATCCCACTGGTAGTGCCGGAAGTAAATCCGGAGGCGATTGCGCAGTACAAAAACCGCAATATCATTGCCAACCCGAACTGTTCCACTATCCAGATGTTAGTGGCATTGAAGCCAATTCACGACAAGGTAGGTATTACCAGAATCAACGTGGCTACTTATCAGGCTGTATCCGGTACCGGTAAAGAAGCCATTGAGGAGTTGGCCGCGCAGACGGCAGCGCTGCTGAATGGCCGCGACGTCGAAACTAGGGTATATCCCAAACAGATTGCGTTTAACGTGCTGCCACAGATCGACGTGTTCCTTGACAATGGCTATACCAAAGAAGAAATGAAGATGTCCTGGGAAACCAAAAAAATCATGGACCAGAGCATTGAGGTCAATGCCACCTGTGTGCGAGTTCCGGTCTTTTACGGCCACTCCGAAGCCGTTCACTTTGAGACCCGAACCCCTATCAGTGTCGAGGACATCCGCGACCTGCTCAGCAAGGCACCCGGTGTTGTGCTGATTGATGAGCGTGTTGCAGGGGGTTATCCGACTCCGGTCACTGACTCAGCAGGTAAAGATGCCGTCGCAGTGGGCAGAATTCGCAAGGACATCAGCCATCCGAATGGAATTGATATGTGGATAGTGGGTGATAACGTGCGTAAGGGCGCTGCCACCAACTCTATTCAGATCGCTGAACTGTTGATAAAAGAGTACCTTTAACTAATACTCGCGGATGCATCCTGTCCAGCGGGAATGCTAATCCGGCAAAAAGGAAATAAAAATGGCCAAACGCTCACTGCCTGTGATCGCCGCGCTTTCTTCACTGACGATGGCGCTGCTGACGATGGCGCAGGCCGAGGCCGTTGAGCTTGGCAATATCACCTTGCAGTCAGCTAGTGGTCAGCCGCTGCTGGCAACAGTGCAACTGGCAGATGTCAATGGTTTGCTGGCCAGTGACATCCGCGTCAGTGTGGCATCTCTTGAGGACTTTGAGCGCTTCTCGGCAGAACGGTTGGGTGTACTCGATAACCTTGAGATCGAGGTGGATTTCTCCGGTACGTCACCGGTGCTGCTGATCAGCAGTCCTTTGGCAATAAGCGCGCCATTTTTAAGTCTGGTACTCGATACACGCTGGCCCGCCGGGCGTTTATTGACGGAGTACACCCTGCGCTTGGAGTCCCCGGCGTTAAGTTCCCAGACGGGCGCACCATCGTCGGTGGCTCCGGTCAGGTCAATGAATGTGCTGCAAGACCCTGACGATGTGGCGTCAGCCCTTTCGTTGTCTGCACCTGTAGATTCAGGCTCCGCTGCAACCGACACCCCGTCGCCGGCGGCTTTACAGGTGTCGGGCGCTGCCAGTACACCGTCGTCAACGTCCATTCAGGCAGCTCCCTCAACTATATCAACAGAATCCCCGCCGGCCGTCTTTTCAAATGCCAGTACCATTTCGGTCAATGCAGGCGATACGCTGTGGGAATTGGCATTGAGGGTCAGGCCCGATGCGTCAGTGACTGTTCAGCAGACCATGCTGGCCTTGCAGAGTCTTAATCCGGATGCATTTATCGGCGGCAATATCAATCGCGTTCGTCGAGGCGAAATTCTGCAGGTGCCTGAACTGAGCGAGATAAGACGACTATCCGCCGCAGAAGCAGTCACCGAAGTCACCCGACAAAACCAACTGTTGGCAAGCGGTGCTGCTAACGTCGATGCGCAACTGGCAACATCAGCGCCATCACCTGCGCCGGCCGGGGCGGGTGCCCAA
>CANHAR010000042.1 GCA_947458495.1 Gammaproteobacteria bacterium
CGGTCACCACAATACGGGTACCCGCCGGCACTAACTTCTGTTCTGTCAGCTGATATTCCATCTGCCAGTTGTAGTTGTAGTTGGCAACGTTCGCCATCAGCTCAGTGGTGCCATCCGGGTAATGTGCTTCAAAACGCATGTACTTGCCACGGAAGTGCATGTGCGGCAGGAAGCTCATGACATAGGCATCATCCGGGATGGTAATTTCGGCAGTCTGCTCGAAATTAGGATCGTACGGAGGGATGTTGGTCCAGGTTGGAGTGAAGATACAGGCGCAATCGCCGGTACGACGCTCGGTCGGGACCTGATCTTCCGGGTAGAACCACAAACCAATGCGGCTGGCATCTGTTGATTCACGGCCAGTGGTGGTGTAGTGCAGTTGAATACCAATAACGGAACCGCTCTGCAGCAAACCTCCCGTGTTTGGCTCTTCAACAGACGGAGCTGCACCTGGAATGTAAGGTGTTATGTGCGCGACGTTGGGGTTTGCTGGCGCCACAAAACCACGACCGTTCGGACGCTCACCTGGGCCAAACAACGCGTTCAACGTGTGGTGAAGCACTGTGCGGTCGCCGGGCATGTACTGGCTGGCACGGACATAACGGGCTTTGCCATCAGGCAACGTTATCGGGATAAACTCGTAGCGGTAATCGAGTACCCCGGTAGAGGGCACTGACTGCTCGGGTATCTCGATGATGTAATCTGGCTCGCCGAACGCCCACTCTGTGGCTGGCACCTCAAGCATTGCCAGAGGATCGGTTGTACCGTCTTTCTGGGAGCCTGCAGCAATCCAGTCCAGCACTTTGCGCTGGTCTTCAAATGGCACAACGTAGCTGTTGCGGAAATCACCCACGTGCGGATCAATTTGTCCCGGAGGCATACGCTTGGTCATCATCACTTCGCGAATCATCGGGCTCCAGCCTTGAACCATGGCGTGGCTGTTCAGCGCAAACGGCGCAATACCGCCTTCGCGGTGGCAGCTGGCGCAGTTTTCAGCGATGATCGGGGCAACATCTTTCTCGTAGGAAACGGCTGAAATGTCACGCTCGGGATAACTTACGGGGGTACCATCAGTTTCTACCAGCGCATAGGAGACGGGATCACCGGCAGCAACCTGAGCCAGCGCATCGTTAAACGGCATCCCTGCATCACCACGGTAGATCACACGGAATGACTTTGGATCATAAATTACGGTTTCGCCGATGAATTCGATGCCAATTGACTCGGACACTGCCTGCACATCGTCGATCAGCACTGGAATCTCGGTTCCCATGGCAGCAACGTCAGCAGCAACCTCAGCACGATCCTGGCCCAACGGGTTAATCATCATAAAGACGATACCCTGAGACTCATACCGGGCCTTCATACGCTCAAAATTTGCCAGCGCCTCTCGGGTCTCTTCAGCACCATTGCCTTGCACAAGGAATGCAACCGCTTTGTTATTGTCGTACCAGGCCATGTGGTGGAAGTAACCTTCCTGATCCAGTAAGGCGAAGTCGCCTACACGCTCATCAGCTGCATGACTGGTGCTTGCTGCTACGGCCAGGGCCAGTGCAGACAAGGTCAATCCTGCAGTTGTTTTGCTCTTTTTCTGCAACCAACTGATCATAAACACCTCCAACTCGTTTAAATTTCTACACTACTTAACTAATTTATGCCGGACAAAAAAAATCACAGGTCGCTTGTAAGACCCGTCCATCAACAGAATTCTTTTGTTATACGCACTTGTTTATCAATCGGGGAACGGGCGATGAGATGACATTTAAAGCTTGGCCCGTTCAAGACCGGATCGTAGCACTGGATGACTTTAAGTCAATGTGCCAAAAGCAAATAACTGTCAGGTTCGGCAAAATGAGTTTGGCGTGCGACGACAGGCTTAACTCAGCAACGCAAACAGCGCATTGTGCAGATTTTTGCGAAACTCGTCTTCCGTATGAAATCCACACAGAAACCCCTGCAGCAGGTGGTAGTACAGCGCAAATGCGCTCCACGCCATGGTGCCAGTGTACATTTCTTTGCTGACTCGCTTGTCCCTGCGCGCGCGCTCGATCAGCTTCATCAACTTGGAGTAGGTACTTTGCGTAATCTGATCAATATCCTGCCGCCGCTGCTCGGTGGTTGAGAAGGACAATTCCTTCAGAACCGTCCTTGATAACACCTGGTCATGGGCGTGGTAACGGATGTGCACATCAAAAAACACCATCAACTGATCAAGCAAAGGCGCATCCGCGGGTATGCTGGCATAAGAGGTCTCGATCATTCGGAGAATGTCGTCCTTAAACACCATGACCAGCAGGTCTTCTTTACTCTTTGCATACAGGTACAGAGTGCCCAGACCAACGCCAACCTCTGCGGCGATATCCTGAATGGTGGTATTACTGAAGCCTTTGTTAATAAAAAGGTCTCTGGCCGCAGCAACAATACGCTGCAACCGGATGAGCTTTTTGCGCTCCCTCAGTCCCATTGTGGCAATATTTGTATCGTCTTTCGCTGGCCTACCTGACATGCGTTCTGTACCCATTCGTTAACTTCACTGCAAGCGTCCGCAGATTAACATAATCGACTATGGCACAATAACTGCCAATTCCCCTGACCCGGATTCTGGCTCGACATGACCGACAACAGTTTCAGACCTCAACATAACGTCAATGCGCTGCTGGCCGGCGCCAAACAACCGGTGACTTTGTTTACGCTGTCCTGGTGCTCGTACTGCCACGCAGCAAAACAACTACTTAAGCAATTGGACATCTCTTATCAGCTGATAGAGCTCGACTCCGGAGAGTATCGAGAACCTGCGCTGAATCAGCATCTGCGCAAGGAATTGCAGCAACTGACGGGCAGTAACACCTTGCCTCAGGTATTTATCGGCATACAATCGGTTGGTGGATACACCGATACCCAGGCGGCACTGAAAAGCGGTTTGCTTAAAAAAATGCTGGAACCTTACCAAATCAGCTTGCCCGGCGGGTCGAGCAAGTAACACAGGAGACACCGATATGCTGGCAGCCTTTGTGGGCGCAGTTCACCTGTTGCTGTTACTGGCCGTGCTGGTGGGTGTTATGGTGATTCTGCTTGCCAGCGCCGACGAGGTATCCGTACAGGATCTGCTGGCACTCAATCGTGTTTATGCACTCACTGCGCTTGCTATGATTCTGCTCGCGCTGGCGGGCACAACTTTATGGTTCTGGGGGGCTAAACCTTCTACTTTCTACACCAACAACCCGGTGTTTCACGCCAAACTGGGGCTGTTTGGATTGATGTTTTTGTTATTTGCTCACAACGGTTTTCGGGTTTATCGTTTAACCCTTCAACACCCTTCTGACACCGGAACAACAATCGCGCTCAGCAAAAATCTGCGTCGTCTTCAAAAGGCGCTGATCCCCCTTCTGATAGCTATTCCGGTGCTGGCGTATCTGATGGCCCGCGGCATAGGCTACTGAGAGCTCAGGACCCGCTCAGGACAACAATCGCTGCAACCACGTGGAAATGTCGCGTATCTCTTGTGGACAAACAGAATGCGGCATCGGGTAACTATGGTATTCAGGCTGATAACCCAACTCCCGCAATGCCGTCTCACTTTGTTTTCCAAGTGATTCGTCTACCACTGTATCCTGGCTGCCATGACAGATCAGTACCGGCAATGTCTGATTTGCGTCACTCACCGTGACGCTGTCAGCGGTTGGAAAATAGCTGGATAAAGACATCACGCCTGCAAGAGACAACGGACAACTCAGCGCAGCCTCAAGGACAACAGCGCCCCCCTGAGAGAATCCACCCAGAATTATGCGACGCGAATCAATCCCCGCTTCATGCTGTTGTCTGACAAACGCATGCACGGCAGCCGCAGAGCGACGCAACTGCACATCATCTACCCGACGGCTGACGTCAGCCTGCTTGATGTCGTACCAGGCAGGCATGATGTATCCGCCATTGATAGTGACGGGGATGGAAGGAGCATGCGGAAAAATAAATCGCACTGACATTGATGATGGCAGTCGCAACTCAGGCACAATCGGCGCAAAATCATTGCCATCGGCCCCGAGACCGTGCAGCCAGATCACAGCAGCATCAACCGGTTTATCGGAGCGGGTTTCGCGGATTATGGCAGGCAGCAACAAGTTCATGATTTTCCTGAGCGATGAGTAAATGTTGCGTGATTATAATGACAAGAAGGCCCCTGTAAACAGGACTGACAAAACATGAAAACTCAGCTCAAACTGCAACACTGCAAAAACTTAAACACAGCTCTGCTGACCTTCTGGCTGCTGAATCTGGTTCTGTTGTCTGCGCCGGCAACCAGCCTTGCACAGGCCTTTGACGCCGCCGCTCTTGCTCAAAGTCTGCGCGGCACCGATCGCGATATTTCAGACCGCATGCGTGACGCTGACCGCAAACCGGTCGAAGTTCTGCAATTTCTGGGCCTTGAGCAAGGCATGACTGTACTGGATGTTTATGCAGCCGGTGGCTATTACACCTTTGTGATGTCCCGCGCGGTCGGCGACCAAGGTACTGTGTATGCGCAGAATTCACCTACCGCTTCACGTTATGACCAGGATCGCACTGACATGACCCAGGGCGAAGCGTTGGAAGGCAAAATACGCGATGGCAAACTTGCGAATGTAGTGCTGATCCATCAGCGCATCAGCGAAACCGGCCTGGCAGATGCTTCCGTTGACTTTGTGATGGTCTCGCAGATATTGCATGATTATTTCAATCGCAGCCCCGGCGCAGCCCATGAACTGCTGACTGAACTTTACCGGATTGTAAAACCTGGCGGAGTTGTTGGCATTATTGACCACACCGGCACCGCTGAGAACGACAACAACCGTTTGCACAGAATGCAGAAGTCCCAGGCCTATGATGCGGTCACACGGGCAGGTTTTATACTGGAGGCAGAAAGTGATCTGCTGTCTAATGCCCGCGACAATCCTCGCCGATCTATTTTTGATCCCGCGTTGAATCGCGGCACCGATCAATTTCTATTACGACTACGCAAACCGGACGCCTAAAAATGGATGATGTAATTGAGCTATTGCGCGAAAAAAATGAACCGATCTCCGTGCCATTGGATTTGCCAGACGATGACCTGCTGGTCGAAATCGAGGAGCAGTTGCTGATGGCACTGCCCGATGACTTACGTGAATATCTGCTGGACGCCAGTGATGTGGTCTACGGCACGCTTGAACCCGTCACTGTTGCTGATCCGCGCTCGCATACCTATCTGCCGGAAGTGGCAGCACAGGCATGGAATGATGGCATGCCTCGCCACCTGATCCCCATCTGCCAACTTGGTGACGGCTATTACTGCATTGGCGAAGAAGGGGATGTGCACTACTGGAACAGCTTAAAACTGGGCAAAGATCCACAAGGCAACAAAGAATGGGCCAATATGGCCGAGTGGATCAGAGACGTCTGGCTGCAGGAATAAATCACCACTGACCGATGGCGGAATTCTCGGCCTTGAGCATGGTTTCCTGCGCATCGGCTGGCAACAGGAAACCGTCTGCCACATTCTGCTCAACAACCTGCCGAACAGCATCCATATAACTTTGCCGCGTTGGATACAGCATTTTTAACAAGTCAGTTGCAAACGGCTCGTGAGAACCATACAGACGACAGAACGATTCGCCACTGTTGATGCCGGTATTGGTGGCTGTGGGTACTGCGTGTTCTGCCAGACGGATACCACCCAGAACATTTCCATAGGGGTCTCGGGCAAAACTCACAGGGGCAGTGGCTTGAGCAAGCAGCATGGCAGGCGCCCGTGGTGGGGGAATGTCCTCTGAGATCCACAGTCTCAGGTGTTCAAATGCTGCATTCATGACGTGCCTGAAAGGCACATGACTGTAGGTTGGACGATCACAAACCGGGCTGCGCGGCTGGGGATCTGTCAACTGGCGCCCCTCTTCAAGCGCCGACATCATGGCAAACTCCAGTTCAAACGGCACGTCCACGTGCGAAGTGCCCGCGACCTCCCAGTGTCTGAAGTGGTTGGAGTCCGGCTGTGGTGTTGCTGCGCGGGTGACCATGTCTGTTTCAGCCATCACTCTGAATACCTTGACCGGCTGATCGTCGCGGATTCGTCCACCACCGCCGTGCACCATAAATCCGTCATAAACCGGGTCCAGCCCATGAATATTATTGATATAGATGCCCAGTCGGCTGGCCGACTGTGAATGCCCGGTGGCAATAATCATTGAGGGACGCAGCCCCGACAGCACGTCTGGCGCGCCTGCCTCCAGAGTCTCGCCTTCTCGCGTTACAGCCTTGGCGACTGCACTGAAGATATCGTAGGACAACGCATCATCGGTGATCATGCCTGCATGGGTGACATCCAGATCGCCATATCTTATGGCGCTCCACTCGCGCAGATGATTGACGCCGACGCGCTGCGCGGACACCGCAATAAAGGCATACCCCTCACGCATCAGATGAGCACCGGATTGCCACCAGTCAATGTCCAGATCGCGGCTGGCGGTGACGTTGTTCCACTCAACAATCAGCGTTCCGTTAAAGCGCGAGGCGTCTGCCGGGCGGCGCACAATAAAACGTGTTTTGTAGGCATGGCCGCTGTCGGTGATTTCGCCGGTCTGCAACTCGGTAGTGGTATACCGGTTTGCTGTGCCTTCAATAAAGTACTCTTCCTCGATATAGTTTATCCCCTCAACAATAATAGCATTGGGATTGAGCTGACTGTTGCGACCGGGGTCGCCATGCGCGGCAGCAAGCACAGGCCCTGTCACCTGAGCAGGCGGCACCTGTGCAAACGCGGCATTGCCGAGAAGCAGAGAAATCATCATAACCATCGCCGGAAATATCGCCCGCCCAGCCATGAAAGACTGCATAGAATTGCTGTTGTCTGTGGTCGTCATTATTGTTATTCCTTTGCCTTAAGTGTTTGTTCCGACTCGCAGAATTGGGTCAGGCTGGCGCGCTGCTCAGCATTTAAACGCAAACCTGATTTGGTGCGGCGCCACATGATGTCTTCGGCCGTCTGCGCCCACTCCTCGCGCATCAGGTATCTGACCTCACATTCGTACAAATCTGCGCCAAAACATACACCAAGATCATCAAGCGTTTTTGCATCTCCCAGCATGACACGGATGAGGGTGCCATAGCGTTTAATCCATGCCTCGAGCAGATCAGTGTCAAGCCATGGAAACTCAGCCGCGAGATCAGTCAGCAACTGCTGCTGCGACTCAAAATCCCCCCCTGGCAATCGGGCCTCCAGGGTCCATTCGCGCGCCATGTCAGGAAACACCGCACGCAGTAGATCCATGGCTGATTCGGCCAAGCGTCTGTAGGTGGTAATTTTGCCACCGAACACGGTCAACAGTGGAGCAGGCGAGCGACTGAGTTCCAGCGTGTAATCTCTCGACACTTTGCTGGCATTCTCGTCTCCATCATCAATCAACGGCCTTACGCCGGAAAAGTGATGCACAATTTGTGAGGCATCCGGCACTTTTTTGAAATAGCTGCTGGTGACGCTGAGTAGATACGTGATTTCCGCAGGAGAAATGGCTGCTGCTGACGGGTCGCCGGTGTAGTCTTCCTCAGTAGTTCCGATCAACGAATACTGCGTCTCATAAGGAATAACAAATACCACCCTGCCGTCGGGGTTCTGCAGAAGATAAGCCTCCTCACCCTCGTACATTCGGGGCACAATAATGTGCGAACCTTTTACCAGTCGCACATCCGCTGGCGGTGTCTGCGGCTGCAACTGACGGCCCAGCTTGCCAACCCAGGGGCCGGTCGCATTGATAACACAACGTGCTTTGACCGCCTGCTCCTGACCGCTGTTGATATTCCGCAATGTGGCCGTCCACACCATTTGTTTGCTGACGCTGTCGAGTGATGCGTCGATATGCTCACATACGGTTCGGGGCATGATACTGGCGCCATGATTTTGGGCTTGTATAGCATTCAGCACTACCAGCCGCGCATCATCTACCCAACAATCTGAGTACTCAAAACCCGCCTCAAACTCAGGCTTCAACGGATCAGTATGCTCGAACTTCAGTCCGTGTGATGCCGGCAGACTGACGCGCTTGCTTAAATGATCATAGAGAAAAAGCCCCGACCGTATCATCCATTGTGGTCTGAGTGCTTTGTGATGGGGCAATCTGAAGCGTAGCGGCCAGACAATGTGGGGCGCAGCGTGAAGCAATACTTCTCGCTCTGCCAGCGACTCGCGCACCAAGCGGAACTGATAGGTTTCAAGGTAGCGCAGCCCACCGTGGATCAGTTTAGTGCTGGCCGACGACGTAGCACCTCCCAAGTCACCGCGTTCGCACAAAACAACGGAAAGTCCGCGACCGGCGGCATCGGCAGCAATGCCCGTACCATTCACACCGCCACCTATCACCAGAAGGTCTATCATGGAAAGCGCCACCGACATATCACGTGATTCGAATATTGAACAAACCAAAACAGCTTGCCAGTACTGTCAGCCAACTGGCAAGCTGCGCAACGGTAATATGTGCTTTAAAAATGGAAACCGACAACAAAATCATGCAGCAATTTTTACTTGCCATTGATCAGGGGACGACCAGCAGCCGTGCCATTATTTTTTCCCGGGATGGCAAACGATTGGGTGTCGGTCAACGGGAATACGCGCAACATTTCCCCCAAGAGGGCTGGGTAGAACATGAGCCAGAGGATATCTGGCAAACCACTCTGTTCAGCTGTCGTCAGGCACTGACTGAGGCAGGCATTAGCGCCGACATGATTGCCGGAATTGGCATCACCAATCAACGCGAAACCACTGTGTTGTGGGACCGTCGCACGGGCAAACCTGTGTACCGGGCAATTGTCTGGCAGGACAGGCGAACCTCGGCCTGGTGCCAGCGCCTGCAGGAGCAGCTAGAGCAGCAGGGCCGCGAAAACTTTATCCGCACTCGCACCGGACTGCTGCTGGACTCCTATTTCTCTGCCAGCAAAATTCGCTGGATTCTGGATCATGTACCCGGTGCCACTCAACTGGCACACGAGGGCCATCTGGCTTTTGGCACCATTGACAGTTTTCTGCTGTGGAAACTGACCGGCGGCAAGCGCCACTGCACTGACGCCAGCAATGCGTCGCGAACATTGCTGTTTAACATACACACTCAAACCTGGGACGCGGACTTACTCGCACTGTTTGATATTCCGCCGGGTTTGCTGCCAGAAGTACTGGACAGCGCGGCCGATTTTGGCAAAACCGACGCTGATGTGTTTGGTGCATGCATACAGATTGGCGGGATCGCCGGCGACCAGCAGGCCGCCGCTTTCGGTCAGGCCTGTTTTCAACCCGGCATGACCAAAAGCACCTACGGCACCGGCTGCTTTATGTTGGTGAATACCGGCAGCCAGGTCATAGAATCCAGACATAACCTGTTAAGCACGGTGGCATGGCGTTTAGACGGAAAACCAACGTATGCGCTGGAAGGGAGTATTTTTATGGCGGGCGCAACCGTGCAATGGCTGCGTGACAAACTGAATTTTTTTGCCAGCAGTCACGAAACCGAATCGATGGCCGCACGCGCCAGATATGCCGACAGTATTATGTTTGTTCCTGCGTTTACCGGATTGGGAGCACCTTGGTGGGATTCAGAAGCGCGTGGTGCCATTTTTGGGCTGACACGCGACACCGGATTAGAAGATATTGTCACTGCAGCACTGCTATCGGTCTGTCACCAGACACGCGACCTAGTTGAAGCAATGGCAGCTGACGGTCTGCAACCGGTCAGGATCCGCGCCGACGGGGGCATGGCTGCAAACAACTTTGTGATGCAGGGACTTGCCGACCTCTTGAACTTGCCGGTAGATCGCCCGCAATTGACCGAAACCACGGCATTTGGTGCGGCATGCCTCGCGGGCCTTCACTGTGGCTTGTATGCATCAACCGATGATATCGCAGAGATGTGGAAGCTCGATCGCACCTTCTTGCCCTCTGCTGACGAAACATGGCGAGAACAACAGAAATCGCGCTGGCTCGATGCGGTCAGCCGCACACGAAGTAATCGCACAGGATCCTGAATGAAAGACAACCCTGTTGTTCAACGGCTACATCTGATCCGCCATGGCGAAACCAATTGGAACAAAGAAAAGCGCGCCCAAGGCCAGATGGAGTCAATACTCACCAGCGAGGGCATCGCTCAAGCGCGCATCCTTCGTTCACGATTGAATGACTCTGGTATAAGCAAGGTCTATTGCAGCAGCAGCGTCCGCGCACGACAAACCGCTCAGATATTATTTGAGGACTTATCTGAACAGATTGTTTATTGCGATCAGTTGCGTGAAATATACATGGGCTCATGGGAAGGCAGGTTGTATTCAGATATACAGGAATCAGATCCTGCGAGCTTTTTTGCGTTCTGGAATCAACCGGACACTTTTGATCTGACGGGAGCGGAGACCTTTGCAGAAGTTCAGAAGCGTGCATTACAACGGTTATCGTTAATTCTGGCTGAAAGCACAGACAAGCAAGACATCGCAGTGGTCAGTCACGGAGTATTAATCAAAACACTGTTGTGTGATGTTGAAAACCGAAATTTAAGCAAGCTGTGGGACGCTCCCACGATGCATAATTGTGCGCGCAGCGTTGTCAACATCTACGCTGATGGTTCGCGGCGCATCAGCGTGTATTCCGATCAACCTTATGAGCATCAATCATAACCATCACGGCTAATACCCGGAAAAACGAGAGCAGCAGCATGGACAACAGCAACCAGGACAAATTTAAACTATTACTCACCGCGTTAACTTTTATTGCGGGTGCCGCGGGTGTCGGCCTGGCACTTTTTGCACTCGCAGCCCCGATGGGCGTCTGGCTGGGTATGTGGAATTTTTCACAAGGCTTCGGCATGCTCCGCGGCGCACAACCCTTTGTCGCATGGATAACTTACGGCTGTATTGCCATCACCGCGCTGTTGCTTGCACTCGGCCGACAGGCACGCCTGGAGAAGTTGTCGCGAATGCTGTCAATTGCCGGCGCTGCGACTCTGGCAGCCGCTATTGCCTGGTACATTCCGCAGTCCTATCTACCGGGCGAAGGACAGACAATTCCTCCGATACATGACATCAGTACTGATCTGGTCAATCCTCCAGCATTTGTTGATGTGTTGCCTCTCAGAGGAGAAAATTCCAATCCAACTGTCTATGGCACAGGTAATCGCAACATGACGCCCGAGGAGCATGCTCAGCGTCAAACTGAAGCCTATCCCGACGTGGTCGCTCAAATGTTTAACGAACCCGCATCTGCCGTATTTGAGCGAGCGCGCGCAGCTGTTGATACGCTGGGCTGGGATCTTGTTGCCTCGGTTCCCGAGCAAGGCCGAATTGAAGCCACTGACACCACCTTCTGGTTCAGATTCAAAGACGATATTGTTATTCGAATCACCGAAACGCCTGAAGGAACTGTGCTGGATGCGCGCTCTACTTCACGGGTGGGTGTCAGCGATGTTGGCAAAAATGCTGCAAGACTGCGGGCATTTTTTGCACTGCTTTGAGGTATTCCCGGGATGAAACAGATATGAGCTTGAAGGACTTTTTGCTGCAGCCAGGGCAACCGGGGAAAGCAAGACACTTTGTCTGGTTCTCTTCGATCGCGTTAGTGAGCCTTAGTATTTCTCAGTTCAGCAGCTACATGGTTGAGCAAACAATAGCGCAAGGCGACAGTCGGGTGATCAGCTCATTTCTTCACTTTACCCACATACGCAATATGGGCGGCGTATTTGGGATGGCACAAGGACACGGCTGGATCTTTGCGTTGTTCAGTGTTGCCCTGATTGCGGGACTGATTACTTATCTGTGGCGCAGCCGCCAGGTGCGGGTCTATGAATTCATTTGTTTTGGTCTGGTTGCTGGCGGTGGCATGAGCAACATCCTAGACAGGTTAATTTACGGTAGCGTTATCGACTTCATTGATGTTAAAGGCATTCCCTATTGGCATTACGTCTTTAACACAGCCGATACGTTTATCCACATCGGACTGTGGCCGATGCTGTTTATCAGTATTTTTCTGCATAAAGACAATCAGTAGTGAACGTCACCAATAAACCTTAGAGTTTTATAAACAAAGACAGTGTAATAACCAAAGAAATGAAAAAGCCGGGCTAGCCCGGCTTTTTCATCTGACGCACATCAGTAATGATCTTATTCCTGAGCGGCGCCTGCGCCAACACCGTTAGGACGGTCAACCAGCTCAACGTATGCCATCGGAGTCTTGTCGCCAGAACGTAAACCGCACTTCAGAATACGAATGTAGCCACCAGGACGCCCCTGATAACGCGGGCCTAGATCCGTAAACAGTTTGCCAACGGCTTCTTTGCTGCGCAGTCGGGCAAATGCCAGGCGACGATTGGCAACGCTGTCGTTTTTTGCCAAAGTGATCAGAGGCTCAGCAACCATTCGCAGTTCTTTTGCCTTGATAACCGTGGTTTTAATGATTTCATGCTCAACCAAAGACGCGGTCATGTTGCGGAACATGGCCTTACGGTGAGAAGAATTCCTATTCAGTTGACGTCCACTATGACGATGACGCATATCTCTTTTCCTATTCTAACCGCAGCCTCACGGCTGACTCGTTATGATTAATTCGATTTCTCTTCAGTACGCAGGCTGGCTGGTGGCCAGTTCTCCAAACGCAGACCCAGAGACAAACCACGGGTTGCCAGAACGTCCTTGATCTCGGTCAGTGATTTCTTACCAAGATTGGGCGTCTTTAACAATTCTACTTCAGTGCGCTGAATCAGATCACCGATGTAATAAATGTCTTCCGCTTTCAGGCAGTTTGCAGAACGTACAGTCAACTCAAGGTCATCAACCGGGCGCAGGAGAATCGGATCAATTTCATCTTCCGGTTCAACAGCCGCCGCAGTTTCATGGCTCTGTAAATCAACAAATACAGCCAACTGATGCTGCAGAATGGTTGCAGCGCGACGAATGGCTTCTTCAGGATCAATAGTGCCATTTGTCTTCAAATCAATTACCAGTTTATCGAGATCGGTGCGCTGCTCAACACGTGTGCTCTCAACAGAGTAAGCGACACTCAGCACCGGACTGTAGGTTGCATCAAGCATCAGCTTGCCTACCGCACGGGTTTCATCATCATCACGACGACGAGCATCCGCAGGAACATATCCACGGCCTTTGCGAGCTGTAATGCGCATGTTCAACGCACCGGCAGAATTGAGGTTGGCAATCACATGCTCTGGATTCACAATCTCTACATTGTGGTCTCCAACGATATCACCTGCTGTGACTACGCCAGCACCCTTTTTGTTCAGAGTCAGAACCGCATGGTCCTGCCCGTTCAAAATGATAGCTACACCTTTGAGATTCAAAAGGATTTCAATGACATCCTCACGAACGCCTTCAATGCTGCTGTACTCGTGTACAACACCATCGATTTCAACTTCTTCCACTGCACATCCGGGCATAGAGGACAGCAGGATTCTTCTTAACGCATTGCCCAGAGTGTGGCCAAAACCACGCTCGAGAGGCTCAAGCACCACTTTTGAATGATACTTGTCAAATTCTTCAACCTTGATCAACTGTGGTGTAAGAAAATCCGACAACGAAATCTGCATGGGTTCACCCTTAACAATTAGCCTGGCAATCTTTGAGTTTACTGGACTGAAGCCTCTCCCTCATCAGAGGAGTCGGAGGCCTGTTCAGACTTATTTAGAGTAAAGCTCTACGATCAGGTTTTCGTTAATATCAGCTGACAGGTCGGCACGTTCCGGCTTGCGGGTGAATTGACCCTGTTGCTTGCTGGTATCTACTGTTATCCAGTCGCTTGCAGTGCGCTGCACAGCAAGCTCCATAGCTGCCTTTATACGCAACTGCTCTTTTGACTTTTCACGCACAGACACTACGTCACCGGGAGACAATTGGTATGAAGGCACGTTGATGACCGAACCGTTCACCAGAATAGCCTTGTGTGACACTAGTTGTCGGGACTCAGCACGCGTTGAACCAAAACCGATCCGGTACACAACGTTATCAAGTCGTGATTCGAGAAGTTGCAACAAGTTCTCGCCTGTTGCACCTTTGCGTCTGGCAGCTTCTTTATAATAAGCGCTGAACTGACGCTCGAGTATGCCGTAAATACGACGCACTTTTTGCTTCTCGCGCAACTGAACACCGTAGTCGGACAGACGACCACGACCTTGTCCATGCTGACCAGGTTTTGTCTCTGCTTTGCACTTGCTTTCCAGCGGGCGAACTCCACTCTTCAGGAACAGGTCTGTTCCTTCACGTCGGGCGAGTTTGCATTTCGGGCCTAGATAACGGGCCATATACTGACTCCTGTTTTACTAATCTCGGCACTAAGCCGGAATGAGCTGTAACTGATCCAAAAAAGTATACGATTAAACGCGACGCTTTTTCGGGGGACGACATCCGTTGTGCGGAATAGGCGTCACATCAGTGATGTTGCCTACTTTAAGACCGCAAGTGTTCAAGGCTCGTACCGCTGACTCGCGTCCCGGACCTGGACCATTAACTTTTACGTCGAGGTTCTTCAGACCGTACAGCTCGATAGCTGCTTTACCCGCTCGCTCCGCAGCTACCTGAGCAGCAAACGGTGTACTCTTTCGCGAACCACGAAAACCTGAACCACCAGAGGTGGCCCAACTCAGAGCGTTACCCTGACGGTCAGTGATTGTCACGATCGTGTTGTTAAAGGAAGCATGTATAAATGCAATCCCGTCAACGACCGCTTTACGCGCCTTTTTCTTCGGGGCTGCTTTAGCTGCTGGCTTTGCCATAGATATTTCCTGAATCAGATTAAAGCGTTTATCTTGTAATACCGACCTGTCATTAAGGCCGAGACATCAATTCTTATTTTCGGATCGGCTTACGCGGACCTTTACGTGTTCTTGCATTAGTCTTGGTACGCTGACCACGCACTGGCAGAGAACGACGGTGACGGATGCCACGGTAGCAACCAAGGTCCATCAGACGCTTGATGCTCATCGACACTTCGCGACGCAGGTCACCTTCAACTGTAAATTTAGCAACTTCGGCACGCACGATATCGAGTTGTTCCGGTGACAGAGCACTGGTCTTTGTCGACGGGGCAATACCCACTCGCTCGCAGATCTGCTTAGCGCGTGTTGCACCAATCCCGTAGATATATTCCAGGGAGATAACGAGGTGCTTGTTATCTGGTATGTTGACACCGGCAATACGTGCCATATTTTAACTCCAATCTTATTAATTACCCATGTACCAGAGTGCATGAGCCCTTATTTTCAGGGGCGCAAAGGATAAACTCTGGAGATATAAAAATCAACCAGATACTTAGCCTTGACGCTGCTTGTGTCTGGGTTCAGCAGAGCAAATCACACGCACCACGCGGTTGCGCTTGACCACCTTGCATTTACGACAAATTTTCTTTACTGATGTTCTGACTTTCACTTTTTGCTCTCCATTCGGCGACCACCTATATGAGTCACCCGCCAAACCAATTAACCGCGCCCGAAACTACCGAGGTTGGATTTTTTCATCAGCGAATCGTATTGATGAGACATCAGATGCGCCTGGACCTGCGACATAAAGTCCATACTTACCACTACGACGATCAACATGGCTGTGCCACCCAGATTGAACGGCACGTTAGCCATCATCTGGAAGAAGTTAGGCAACAAACACACAATCGTTATGTAGATTGCGCCGAACATTGTCAAACGGGTTAACACTGCATCAATATAACGAGCTGTCTGGTCGCCAGGACGTATGCCGGGAATAAAAGCACCTGAGCGTTTCAGATTGTCTGCCACGTCCCGCGGGTTGAATACCAGCGCGGTGTAGAAGAAGCAGAAAAATATAATCATCGCACTAAACAGAATCACATATAGAGGCTGACCCGGTCCGATCAACAGAGCCATGTCCTGTAACCATTCAGCGCCTTCAGCCTGACCAAACCACTGCCCTATGGACGCAGGAAACAACAGAATACTGCTGGCAAAAATTGCGGGAATCACACCTGCCATGTTTACTTTCAGCGGCAGATGACTGGACTGCGCCTGAAACACCTTGTTGCCTTGCTGACGCTTTGCGTAATTGACAGTTATACGACGCTGCCCACGCTCGATAAAAACGATTCCTGCTATTACAACAACAGCAATAATGGCTACGATAAACAACAATAATCCACTGATTTGTCCCTCGTAAGCCTGAGTCAGCGAACTACCGACTGCAGCAGGGAGAGTGGCAACGATACCGGCAAAAATAAGCATTGATATCCCGTTACCGACACCCCGCTCTGTAATCTGCTCACCAAGCCACATCATAAACATTGCCCCAGTCACAAGGGACACAATCGCAGTCAGCGTAAAGCCGAGACCAGGATTGTATGCCATTGGACCGAGCAGGCCGACGGTCATGCCCATACCCTGAACCACTGCCAGAGCTAATGCTCCGTAGCGAGTGTACTGGGTGATTTTGCGACGTCCGGACTCACCTTCCTTCTTCAATTGCGCCAGATACGGATTTACAGCCGTCAACAACTGCATAATGATTGATGACGAGATGTACGGCATGATTCCTAATGCCACGATACTCATACGCTCGAGAGCGCCACCGGAAAACATGTTGAACAATCCGAGGAACGTACCTTCGTTCTGGTTAAACATGTTGGCCAGCTGGCTGGGATCTATGCCTGGCACCGGTATATGAGTACCAATACGGTACACAAAAATGGCAAAAAGCAGAAACAGCAAGCGCGCTTTCAGCTCGCCAAGGCCTGCTCCTATCCCGTCACCGGCGATGTTAGGTTTTTTTGCCATTTTTTATCGATCAGCCCTGGACTACAACTTTTTTGGTCTTCTTCTTACCAGCATGGGCTGGTACAACCGGATCAATCACTTTGCCGCCAGCTGCTTCAATGGCTGCTCTCGCGCCTTTGGACACTCGCAGACCGTCAATGGTCAAGGCACGAGAGACATCGCCGGACAGCATAATTTTGACGCGCTTGATGTTGCTTGTAACAACACCAGCACCCAGCAGGGTTTCGACGTTAACAATATCACCCGAGACTAAAGCAAGTTCGCTTGTACGAACTTCAGTGGTTATGCGACCAACACGCGAAGTAAAGCCGAATTTCGGCAAACGACGCTGCAAGGGCATCTGGCCGCCTTCAAAACCAGGACGAACAGTACCACCAGAACGAGCCTTCTGACCTTTATGACCCTTACCGCTGGTCTTGCCGAGGCCGCTACCGATACCACGACCAACACGACGTGGCGCGTGTTTACTGCCTGGAGCAGGGCTCAATGTATTCAAATGCATAACTTACTCCTCACCTTCCACAAGCAACAGATAGCGTACCTTGTTGATGATGCCGCGAACACAAGGGGAATCTTCAACTTCCACACTCTGGTGCATACGACGCAGACCAAGACCTTTTACACACTGCCTGTGTCTTTCCATCTGGCCCGCCGGACTGCGAACCAGTGTCACTTTAATCATTTTCTTGGACATAACGATTAACCCAGAATCTCTTCGAGTGTTTTGCCACGCTTAGCTGCAACACTTTCTGCAGCACGCATTGTCTTCAGGC
>CANHAR010000043.1 GCA_947458495.1 Gammaproteobacteria bacterium
CCGACGCCACACCGGTGGCAGCGAGCACACCCAGATCTGCCGGTCTCAGTCGGTGGCCAGCGCTGAACAGCAGGCTGCCCGCCCGCACGTCCGCGCCTTGTTTGCGAATATTTTCTCCGGCAACAACCGCTTGCCTGATCAAGACTCCGGTGGTTGATGCCTCGCAGTTTTCCTGCATGATGACGGCGTCTGCGCCTTGAGGCACAGGTGCGCCGGTAAAAATCCGCGCTACGGTGCCAGGTATTAATGCGCCAGGCGCACTACCCGCTGGAATTCGCGCAGATACGCTGAAGGGTTGATCGGTTTGTTGCAGGCGACTGTTGAGGGCATAACCATCCATCGCGCTGTTGTCACACGGCGGCACATCGCAGGCGGCATAAACATCATCCAGCAGCACCCGGCCATCAGCGTGCTGCAGGGTCACGGTTTGTGCGCTGACCTTGTCCACAAGGGTTGACAGCAGATGTTCCAGCGCCTGTTCAACCGGGATCAGTGCGCCGGCCGTGACTTCAGCTTTCATTACGCGCCTTGTACCAGGATTTGACCAAACGTTGCAGGCTGCCTTGCCAGGGCCTTTGTTTGATGCCAAAGGTCTCAAAAATCTTTTTGGATGCCAGTGTGGCATTGGCAATCTGCGGCGGCTCAGTGCGACCAAGATTGATGTTGAGGTGATCCAGCAGCCGGTAAACCGACTCGTCATGCTGCGCGGCAAACTTCACCACCTGCTGCACAAACTCGCTCTCACGCAGGGATTCCAGTGAGGCATAGTGGTACACCCCCCAGACGTCCGCCTTGCAATCGACTTGCAAGGAAACAGCCAGAATCACCCGCGCCAGATCCTCGACCGGCGTGGGCGCAAACTTGCGACGGAACACGGTGACATTACCATCGCCGGAGATCAGTTCCCCCAGCCACTGCCGCATCATCTCGTCCTGACGTGGCCCGAACAACCAGCCGCCGCGGATGATAATGTGCTGCTTGATGGTTGAGATAATCGCCTGCTCACCCGCCAGCGCGGCGTGCCCATACACACAACTGGGTCGGGGAGGGTCCTGCTCGTTGTAGGCCAGCTTTTTTTCGCCGCCAAACACATAAACCGAGGACAGGTGAATCAGCGGGACATGCAGATGATCACAGACCTGGGCAACCAACCCGGTATGCAGATGATTGATTTCTTCACATTGTTGCGTGTGCTGCTCGGCATCCAACACAGCCAGCTGGCTGCCCGCATGAAATGCCGCCAGATTGATAACCTGGTCAGGCGATGCCTGTGTGATCACTCGCGCAGCTGATAAAGGATCGCGGATATTGATAGCACCGGGCTCCGGCACCACACAATCAATCTGTCGTTCCCTGAATAGCTTGAGCAGTTCGATACCGACACCGCTCTGCGCTCCGATTATTAGTACCTTCACCTGAAACCTGCGCCCCACTTTACTTGATCATGTTCTACTTGATCATGTTGCCCCTTGGTTGGGGCCCAGCACACACCATCCCACACCAGGCCCCCTCCGTCAGAACGGAATATCGTCATCAAAATTATCAAAATCAGCGGGCCGTGTTGGTGCAGGTCCACGCGGTGCTGATGGTGGAGCCGACTGGTTTGCGGACTGGGGTGCGGACTGGGGTGCGGACTGGGGTGCGGGTCGATTGCCATAAGCTGGCTGCGCCTGAGGCTGACGGGCGCCGCCCTGATAACCAGGTTCGGCATCCTGGCCATACTCGCCATCGTTGGTGCCACCGCTCATGCCGCGCGTGTCCAACATCTGCATTTCATTGGCGACAATTTCGGTTGCGTATTTGGTGACACCATCCTGTTCCCAGGAGCGGGTACGCAGACTACCCTCGATATAGAGTTTGCTGCCTTTACGCACATACTCATTAACGATCTCGGCCAGCCGGTTAAAAAACACCACCCGATGCCATTCGGTTTTTTCCTGCGGTTGACCGGTATTTTTATCCTTCCACTGCTCGCTGGTGGCGATGGCCAGATTGGTTACCGCTCCACCACTGGGCAGGTATCGGGTTTCCGGATCCTTGCCGACATTGCCTACCAGAATTACTTTATTGACGCCGCGACTTGCCACGTTGTTATCTCCTCATGATCTTTGAAAGCCTGTTTCGCTTGTTCACAAGGAGCATAGCATGAAACTTTGGCACTCGCCGATCGGGAATCTGCCCTTTGCGCTTCGGCTGCGAACTCACCATAATTGCGCGCTTGAGACAGCGCAGACAGCGAAGGGAAACATGGACAAGATCAGCATCCGGGGCGCAAGAACCCACAACCTGAAAAATGTAAACCTGAGCATTCCACGCGACAAACTGGTTGTCATCACCGGGCTGTCAGGATCAGGTAAGTCCTCACTCGCGTTTGACACCCTGTATGCCGAAGGTCAACGCCGTTATGTAGAGTCGCTGTCCACCTATGCACGACAATTTTTGTCGATGATGGACAAACCAGACGTTGACCATATCGAAGGTCTGTCGCCTGCCATCTCTATCGAGCAAAAATCCACCTCACACAACCCGCGCTCCACCGTTGGCACCATTACCGAGATTTATGACTACCTGCGCCTGCTGTTTGCACGGGCGGGTGAGCCATTTTGCCCCACTCACCACAAAAAACTGCAGGCGCAGACCGTCAGCCAGATGGTTGACCAGGTTCTCGCGCTGCCGGAAGGCAGCAAAATCATGATCCTTGCGCCCGTCGTGCGCGAACGCAAAGGTGAACACCTGCATGTGTTTAAGGACCTGCAGAGCAACGGCTTTATCCGCGCGCGTATCAACGGCATTGTCACCGAGCTTGATGACACCCCTGCGCTGGAAAAAAACAAAAAGCATCAGATTGAGGCGGTGATTGATCGCCTGAAAGTGCGCCCGGACATCCAACAGCGACTGGCGGAAAGCCTGGAAACCGCACTCAATCTGGCCGACGGCGTGGTGACTGTGGCGTTTATGGACGATGACACGCAGCAGCCTGAACTGATGTTTTCGGCGCGTTTTGCCTGCCCTATCTGTGGCCACAGCATCACCGAACTGGAACCACGGCTGTTCTCCTTCAACAACCCGGCCGGCGCCTGCGGCAGTTGTGATGGTCTGGGTGTAAAACAGTTTTTTGATCGTAACCGCATCATCACCGACACCACCTTGTCGCTGGCCGAAGGCGCCATTCGCGGCTGGGACCGGCGCAATTTTTATTATTTCCAGATGCTGACCTCACTGGCAGCGCATTATGGATTTGAAGTTGACGTAGCGTTTGAGTCGCTCAGCAAACAGCACCAACAGATTGTTCTGCACGGCAGCAACGGTGAAGACATCGACTTTAAATTCATGAACGACCGCGGTGACTACACCGTTCGCCGTCATGCGTTTGAAGGCATTCTGCCCAACATGGAGCGCCGGTATAAAGAAACCGAATCGCAGGCGGTGCGCGAGGATCTGTCACGTTTTATGAGCTCACATTCCTGCCCGGATTGTGAAGGCACACGTCTGTGTGACGATGCTCGCAACGTGTTTATCAACGACATCAACTTGCCGCACATTACGCAGATGACCATCCTGCAGGCCGCGCATTATTTTTCGCAGCTCAGCCTTGAAGGCGCGCGCGCCACCATTGCCGAAAAAATTGTCAAAGAATTGCAGCAGCGCCTGCAGTTTCTGATTGATGTGGGCCTGAACTACCTGACCCTGAGTCGCAGCGCCGACACCTTGTCCGGTGGCGAAGCGCAGCGCATCCGCCTCGCCAGCCAGATCGGCGCCGGTCTGGTCGGTGTGATGTATATTCTGGATGAACCCTCCATCGGGCTGCACCAGCGCGACAATGACCGACTGCTCAAAACCTTGTTTCACCTGCGTGATATCGGCAACACCGTGATTATGGTGGAACATGATGAAGACGCCATCCGCGCTGCGGATCACGTTATCGACATCGGTCCCGGCGCCGGCGTTCACGGTGGTGAAATTGTTGCACAGGGTCAGGTCGCCGACATTATTGCCGCCGAGCGTTCCATCACTGGCCAGTACCTGTCTGGCAAACGTTTTATTAAAACGCCTTTGCAGCGCCATAAACCCGATCCGGCAAAGTGGCTACGCTTAAAAGGTGCCACCGGAAACAATCTCAACAACGTGGATCTGAATCTACCGCTGGGATTATTGACCTGCGTCACGGGCGTGTCAGGCTCCGGCAAATCTACGCTGATCAACAACACGCTGCACCCGGTCGCCTCCACCGCGCTCAATGGTGCGACCACCTTGCTCGCAGCACCTTATGCCAGCATCGAAGGACTGGATCAGCTCGATAAAGTAGTCGACATCGACCAGAGCCCGATTGGCCGCACACCACGCTCCAATCCCGCCACCTACACCGGCATTTTTACACCGGTGCGCGAACTGTTCTCCGGCACCCAGGAAGCACGCTCACGTGGCTACAATCCCGGCCGCTTCAGCTTCAACGTCAAAGGCGGCCGCTGCGAAGCCTGCCAGGGCGACGGCATGGTCAAAGTGGAAATGCACTTTTTGCCCGACGTCTACGTGGCCTGTGATGTCTGCCACGGCAAACGCTACAACCGCGAAACCCTCGAGGTCCGCTACAAAGGCAAAAACATCGCCGAAGTGCTGGACATGACCATCGAAGACGCACGCGAGTTTTTTGATGCCGTGCCCGTCATCGCCCGCAAACTACAAACCATGATGGAAGTTGGCCTCACCTACGTGCGCCTCGGCCAGGCTGCAACCACACTCTCCGGCGGCGAGGCACAACGCGTCAAACTGTCGCGCGAACTCTCCAAACGTGACACCGGCCAGACCCTGTACATTCTCGACGAACCCACCACCGGCCTGCATTTTGAAGACATCCGTCAGTTGTTGGCGGTGCTGCATCAACTGCGTGACCAGGGCAACACCATTGTGGTGATCGAGCATAATCTGGACGTCATCAAAACCGCAGACTGGATCATTGATCTGGGGCCGGAAGGCGGCAATGGTGGCGGGGTTATTGTCGCGCAGGGAACGCCTGAAGAGGTGGCTGCGAGTGAGGGGTCGTTTACCGGGTTTTATTTGAGGAGGATGTTGGGGTGACCTTACCCCCAATCTATCGTGCATTTAACTGACACACAGGACTACGTTGCTGTTGATGTCAGCTCCATCAGACAACTTCGACCTTATCTAAAGAGCACTTATGGCTGATGATTACTGATGAGTTTGATAAGGCAAATACTGAACAAAATACAAAGGCATCACGATGTTGGTTTGCTCTGTTGCCGAGGATCCCTGAGTGCCGGTCAACTTGAAGGTTTTTCTTGGTGCGCACTTTTCTACGTAGGAGGCCAGTGACTTGGCCCGTGTGCGTTTACCGCTTTTTACTTCGACCGGGACAACATCACCCTCATCCGTTGCAAGGATAAATTCAACTTCAGCGCGGGCATCATTCCATGAATAGCTTGGGTCAACCCCAATGGCAACTAGTTCTTGCTGCACAAAGTTTTCGGCAATATATCCCTTGTATTCGTAGCTTTGTTGCTTGATTTCTTTATAACTGCTGCCCAGCATGTGGTTTAGCAGTCCTACATCAAACATGAACAGTTTTACCATATTGTCTTTTTTATAAGCTGCAAGCGGCACTCTTGGCTGACCTTCAACAGGGTAGTTCGCCAAGGCCAGGCGGCAGGATTGCAGCCAGTGGATTGCAGTTTCAAAATCGCCGTAACGAGATTTCCGCTCGTGGACGTTCTTAAACTTAAAACGTTTAACAGACTCATCTGTGACTAGCGAGAGCTGTGCAGGAATGCTGTTGAATACCGATTCGATCAACGTTGCATCGACTTTACCAGCGTATTTTCCAAAATCACGGCGATAACCTGCGACCAAGTCCGCATGAATTTTAGACACCTTTTCAACACGTTCCAAAATGCTCAATTCTTTATATTGATACCAAGCCGCAACGGCTTCAGGCATTCCACCGGTGTAAAAATAGTCGGTTAGCTTATCCATCAATTTAGTGTGTGCTGCCGCGGAATTTGCTTGTGTATCAAATGCTTTTATCAGGGCAGGTTCTTGCGACGCATAAATAAATTCCTGAAAGGTCAACGGACGCAGGTTATATTGTTCAACCTTACCAACAGGGAAAGCATTCAACAAACCAATGTTTGAGCCACTGGCCGCGACAAAGTAAGACGGCGCTTTTTCGGCAAAGTACTTCAGTGAGGTCACTGCCCGTGCACACTCACCAATTTCATCCAGGATCAACAGGTCTGTGTCCGGTCTAAACACCTGGTTAGTGATCAGCTCAATGTTCATCAGCAGTTCGTCTGGTGAAAGTGAGCCATCGAATGCTGCTTTGTAAGCGGGGTTTTCCAAAAAATCGATACGAAGGACATTGGCAAATGCGATGCCAAACAACTCTTGCAGCAAGAAAGTTTTGCCTGTTTGCCTTGCGCCATCTATTAAGAGAGGCTTTCTTACAGGTTGGTTTTTCCATGCCATTAGTGCGTTGAGTAAAGTGCGCTGCATTGTCTTTTCATGCCTGCAAGAACGTTAACTTGGCTGCACTATAACCTGAAACACACTTTTATGCGCCATAAAATGCGTAAAACCACACTTTTAAGCGCATAAAAGTGTGTATACCTTTGCTGATAGTGGCGTCGACCGTTACCGCTTGCCGTGGGCCATCGCTTCCCGCTGAGCGGGCCTGGTGTGAGGGTGGTGTCCGTTGAAGAACAATCAGGTTGCCAACGGCAACCGTTCTGAAACCGACCCACCCTCACACCAGGCCGGCTCCTCCAAAAAAAGGATGGCCACCAGCATCTTAAGCCCCACCAGCCCCTACACATCCAACAACCCAAGTTTTGAAGCAAACCCCGGACACACCTCAAAAACATCCAACTCAGGCCGCATAAACGCTGTCTCCACGCGCATGTAGTGCAGCAAAGAATCGAACAGATAATCATGACTAAGTGCCAGGCCACCTTCTTTACATGCATCCAATAATTGCTGTACCGAGCCGTCAAGTCCCGGCTTCCACAGCAAAAACGGCACTTTTTTCTGGGCATCGGGCGCCATCCAATACGGTAGGCCGTGCAGATAAACGCCATTTTCCCCCAATGACTCACCATGATCCGACACATACATCATCGTTGCATCATAGTGATCAGCCAATGATTCCAGTAGTGTGATGGTGTCCGCGAGGAACGCGTCTGTTGCAAAAATTGCATTGTCGTATGCATTGATAATTTCCTGCTGCGTGCACTTGTCAAACATATTGGTCGTGCATTCTGGCAGAAACTGCTTTTGAGACTGATCACTGCGCTTGTAGTACTCCGGCCCATGATTACCCTGCTGGTGCAACACTACCAGGACAGAACGTTGACCGCTGACTTCTGCAATCAACCGGTTCTCCAGACCTTGCAGAAGAATCGTATCCTGACAGTGCCCGTGCTCACACAAACTGGACCGCGGAGCGCTGAACAGGTTCTCGGTGTCTATCCGTGCACAAACTTCCTTGCAGCCAGAATTATTGTCCTGCCACAACACCCTGACACCAGCCCTAGCAAGAACATCCAGAACATTGTCTGAGTGTTTCGCCAGCGTATCGTCATAGTTCTCCCGCGACAGGTAACTGAACATACACGGCAGAGAAATAGCCGTTGCTGTCCCGCAGGCATCAATGGCACCAAAGTTGACCAACTGGCGCCTTTCCAGTTCGGGTGTTGTTTTGCGCTCATAAGCATTAATTGACAGATGATCTGCTCGGGCTGTTTCTCCCAGAACCAGAACAAGCAGTTGCGGACGGCTTGTTGCAGTGATATCTGGATCCATCAGCCGCGCGTCGCCTGCAATATGTATAAACGGTGGCGGGAACAGTTCACTCAATTTTATCTGCGCAGCACCTAAACCGGCCGTCAAAATCGACAGCGGCAATGCTTCGTGACTCAGGTAACGGTTCTCACGAAACACACTGGAGTAGCTCTGATACTGCAAAAAAATGACAACTGTCACGATTGCGAGGCTCGCCACCAGACTGCCCGCCCAGGCTGCAATCGCACGTACTGCATGGCCAGATTTGTGGATGCCAATCAATGTAATCAATAGTGCTGGCAATAAAATAGACATGGCACCGTAGATGAACATGCCTGAACTGAGCAGGTCAGTGGCTTCGCGGGAATCAGTCTCCAGAATATTGATCAGCATGTTCTTGTCGATCACGATGCCGAACTGCTGAATGAAGTACTGGCTGCTGGCAGCCATGCTGACAAGCAGGATCAGCCAAGGCTTTTGAAGACGGGAAATGCTTAGCAGTTGTGCAAGAAAAAAATTGATCCCAAACAGCACAAAAAGCAAGGGGCCAAGAAGCGGCCAGCCGTTGATAGCCAGTAGCGAGCTGACAATGGGCTGATTCAGCAGCAGGGTGATGTATGCAGCAACCACCGCAGACAAGACCGGTCTGCGTACCGCACACAAAGACACAACATTTGGTTGCCTGATGCTCTCAGTTGTTGACTTCACTGTGCCCTCCGAACGCTGATGTTCAAAGAGCATAACAACACTGCCTTAAGGATTACTTAAGCCCGACGTCAGAGCCGGCCTTACGCATTGCCGGCACCGTCAGTGACCGCTTGCCGGATAGGGCGGGTGCGTTGAAGAACAATCAGACTGCCGCAGGCAGTCGTTCTGAAACCCACCCGCCCTGTCCGGCAAGCACCATTGAACCCGTGACTGCAACGAAGGCGCGCCCCACCACACGTGAAGAGCCGGGCTGGCCTGAGGGTGGTGTCCGTTGAAGAACAATCAGGTTGCCAACGGCAACCGTTCTGAAACCGACCCACCCTCAGGCCAGGCCGGCTCCTCAGAACAAAAATTACTGCGCCTGCCCCGCCATCTGCAACAAATACGCCCGGATACTTTCCACTTCCGCCGCCCCGATGTCCGCTGAGAACCCCGGCATACCCCGCGACAACAGACTGCCATCTAGCACAATGCTCTGGAACGCGGCATCGGTCAGCAACATCGGTGTATAACGCAGATCAGGCAAAGGACCGGCACTCATTGCCATCGGTCCATGGCACACCGAACAGTAAGCACCGTAGAGCACACCACCCACATTCGCATCACCGGCACTGGTGATGCCAGCCAGATTTAAAGGCTGCGGCGGAGTCACTTCAATCTGTGGCAGCTGTCCTTCTGCGCCCAGCTTAAAGGCCATCAGTCGGCCATTGCGCTGGCGTGGATAATTACCTGATAACAATCCCATCGTCATGGGGATAGCGCCGCCCTGCCCGGCCAGCGCCAACACATACTGTTCACCATCCAACTCATAAGTGACCGATCCACCCAGAATGGCATCACCGACCTCAAAGTTCCAAAGCCGCTCACCGGTGTCGGTGCGATAGGCGTGGAACTGACCGTCGGCTGAGCCCTGGAAAACCAGTCCGCCGCCGGTGGACAACAATCCGCTGTTGCCGTAGACCGAGTAACTGACGCGCCAGGCTTCCGTCTGCGTCAGCGGGTTCCACGCGATCAATGCCGACAAGGGTTCGTTTTCAAGTATTTGTGCCGCCTGAGGGTTGGCAGGTTCGCCCGGCATAGCATCCTGCCCTATATTCCAGCCAGTGTTCTGCGGCACAAATTCGGCAGGGTTGCTGTAGGTATACGCGGTGTTCTGAGTTGGCACAAATACATAGCCGGTTTGTGGATCGTAGGACATCGGATACCAGTTGTGTCCGCCCAAGGGGCCGGGTATCACAGTAGCAGGCTGATCGCGGTAGCGCACCATCTCCGCTTCAATCGGACGACCGGTTTGTGCGTCCAGCCCGGATGCCCAGTTCATTGGCACATAATTATCACCAGAGATAAACTCACCGGTGGCCCGATCCAGCACGTAAAAGAAGCCGTTTTTGGGCGCCTGCATAATGACCTGACGCTGGCGACCGTCAATCTGCATATCAGCCAGAATCATGTGTTGTGTTGCGGTGTAATCCCATGAATCAGCCGGCGTGGTCTGGAAGTGCCAAACGTATTCACCCGTGTCCGGACGCAAAGCAACAATGGACGACAGAAACAGGTTATCGCCCTGCCCGTTTGAGCGTATCTCGTGATTCCACGGGCTGCCGTTACCCACACCGATATACAGCAGATTCAGTGCCGGATCGTAGGCCATCGCATCCCAGACCGTACCGCCACCACCAATCGCCCACCACTCGCCCGCCCAGGTTTCAGCGGCCATTTCCATCGCAGAGCTTTCAAAACCGTCGGCGGGGTTACCGGGCACTGTATAAAAACGCCACGCCAGCTCTCCGGTTTCAGAATCATAGGCAGAAACATAACCTCGCACCCCTAATTCACCACCGCCATTACCAATAATGACCTTGCCATCAATAATGCGCGGAGCGCCGGTAATGGTGTAACGCATGGCAGGATCGACGGTCATTGTTGACCAGACTTCTTCACCGGTCGCACGATCCAGTGCAATCAGTCGTCCGTCGAGTGCACCGAAATACACTTTATCGCCCCACGCAGCCATGCCGCGGTTGACCACATCACAGCAGGCATCCACGGCTTTGGCGCCGGGTACTTGCGGATCGTAACGCCAGATTTCCTGGCCGGTGCGCGCGTCCACCGCAAAGGCTTTACTCCACGCGGTGGTGAGGTAGACCACACCATCGATCACCAGTGGTGTGGCTTGCTGACCACGATCGGTATCCAGCTCAAAATCCCATGCCAGTCCCAGATCAGCAACATTGTTGCGGTTGATAATATCCAGTGGCGAGTTGCGTTGTTCAGAGTAGGTGCGGCCGTGGGTCAGCCATTCACTGTTGCTGGCTGCGGCAATCCGCGCTGCGTTGACCGGGGTTATGGCTGCACTGGCTGTTTCAATACTGGCGGGCGCTTCATCGTTTACCACATCACTGTCCGGAGCGACCGGCTCTGCAGGCTCCCCTGAGCATGCCATCAGTAACAACAGGGCACTGGCCGCCAGCGTCAGCCGTAATCTGGCGCCTGTTGATCCGGCGCGGGGCCTGTCGTGTGCAGTGCTGCCATGTAACGCGGTGTGTGTGAGGTGCTTGTTCATGCGCGGTCTCCGGTGATGTTCTTGTTGGCTGTCGCCGTCAGGCACCGAGCATAAACAGGCACCAGAGTGCGTGCAAGAGCAGTCGTTCGTATGGCTGAGGTTTTATTGGGCCACGGCCTGCACACGCACGGTTAAAGTCACTTCTGTCTCTCCGGCATCGGCTGAAGGTGCCGCCATTTCCATGGAAGCGTCTGCGGCCATAGCACGCATCATCATCGGTTGTGCGTAACCGCCGGACTGCGAATCAATGTCCACGGAGGTGATATCGACCTTGGTTTTACCCAGCGCGGCAGCCGCTCGGGTGGCCTTCTGCTGCGCACGCTGTAATGCAGCTTCCATAAGATTGTCGCGAACCTCGTCCGCTCGTTCGGTACTCAGGCTGTAGGACAGCTGATTCATCAGAAAACCCATGGCTTGCAGACGCCCGGCCAGTTCCAACAGTGCGGCCGAGTCGCGGCTTTGCAGGGTAATACTCTGGTTGCCGCGCCACATCTCATCGGCACGGTTGCCAGAGGGATCAGGATTGAACTGGTACACCCCGTAGTAGCCGGTGCTGACATCAATACCGTCTATATCACGGGTCATCGCCAGCGCCTGTGCCATCACCACGTTGATCTGGTTCTGCACCTCAGCGGCATCCTGATCATCAATCTCGATTCGCAGGTCCGCGCTGAGCATATCCTGACCTACGCTTGTGCGCTCGGTCACCGTCAGGTTGATCAGAGTCTGGCCCGGGGCAAGCACTGCTTCTGACTGCGCCAGCGCCTGGCCTGACATCATCAGCAAGAACACCAAACACACCAGGGATGTTATTGACGTACACACTTTTTTAAACGGGTTCATAGTCGCCTCCTGCTTGTTATCCATAAAACGGTTACTCTAACAGCAGCATATCGCAGCCAGCCTGAAGCCAGGCTTAACCAACAGACAATCACTTCCGACAGAGCGTGTCATGAGCATACCCGATCCCGCGATCAGTTTTGTCACCGAACACGGCATCTTGCTGGAGTTTGTTGCGGCTGGCAGCAGCGTGATCGAACCGGCGTTGCAACAACGGCTCTGCCAACTCGCCACCTTGCTGCGCGAACACTCACATACCGGGCCGCTGCTGTGCGACATTGTCACCGCGCCCGGCAGCCTGCTGCTGGTGCTGCATGACGGACGCACCGCGCGCCGTTTGCTGCGGCATGCAGAAACCTTATGGCGGGCCAGTGCGCAGCAGAGTATCGATGCCAGGATTGTCACCGTGCCAGTCATGTATGGTGGCGAATGTGGCCCCGATCTTGAGCAGGCCGCGAGTTTGTGCGGCATGAGCTCAACAAAATTTGTGGAGCGACATGCCGCTGGCAACTACTTTGTGCAAAGCCTCGGTTTTATGCCGGGTTTTGCTTATCTGGGCGGGCTGGATCCGCAACTGCACATAAAACGCAAGGACACACCATCAGCACGTGTTGCCGCCGGCTCTGTGGCCATCGGCGGCAGCAATACCGGCATTTATCCGTCAGAGTCACCGGGTGGATGGCACATTATCGGCCGTACGTCGGTGACCTTGTTTGATGCGCACGCTCAGCAACCCTGCCTGCTGCAACCCGGTGACACGGTCAGGTTTATCGCGCAGAAGGAGAACCCGTGATGATTGAAGTCTTGCTGAGTTCTCCACTGCTGACCATTCAGGACACCGGCCGCACTGGCTGGCGACATCTGGGTGTACCGTGCTGCGGCATGATGGATGACCTGGCACTTCGACTGGGCAATTTGCTGCTGGGCAATGATGAAGGTGCGGCGGCACTGGAAGTCACCAGCGCCCCGGTGCTGCTCAGATTTCTGCAAAACAGTGCCATTGTGTTGATGGGCGCCGATATGCAAGCCAGCATTCTGGAGCCCGATTTTGCCAACACCCGCCAGCAGAGACTGTTGACCGGTTTTGTTTACCTGCTGCGCGCAGGTGAATGCTTGCGCTTGAATGCGGCAAAAACGCCCGGCCAACGAGCGATGCTGATGGTACGCGGTGGCATTGATGTGCCCGTGGTGCTGGGTTCGCGCAGTACTGACATCATGAATGGTTTTGGTGGACTGCAAGGGCGGGCACTGCACGCCGGTGACAAAATTCCCGTGGGCGGGCACACCAACAAACCATTGCCTCTCAAAACCGGCGTGCGTCAGCACAGTTGGAACCACACGCTGCGTGTACTTACCGGGCCGGATTTTACGCGCTTTGACCAACGCTCGTGCCAGGCCTTGTTTGAAAAAAGCTGGATGGTGACAGCGCAGTCCAATCGCATGGGCTTGCGCTTGCAGGGGGACAGCCTCAGACCACACGAGCCCGCGGATCAACCATCAAGCCGCTTGCTGTCAATTGGTGTATTGCCGGGACTTATCCAGGTACCGCCTGATGGGCATCCCATTTTGTTGGCCGCTGACGCTCAGACAACCGGCGGTTATCCCGCGATCGCCAGCATTATCAGTGCGGATCTTTGGCAACTGGCTTACATGACCAGCGGCACACGCGTGCGTTTTGCCAAAATCAGTCTGGCAGACGCGCACGGACTTGCCCGTCACCAGCAACAACAACTGCAAAGGCTGCGTGATGCGCTGCGATTACGCGGAGAAGCAGCATGAGTCACACAATTGACCTCAATGCCGATCTGGGTGAAGGCTTCGGCTTTGACCACCCATTGTTGGAGCTGGTCAGCTCTGCAAACATCAGCTGCGGTGCTCATGCCGGCTCGCCACAGGATATTGAGCAGGCGATCCGCTGGGCGATTGACAATGGCGTCGTGATTGGGGCTCACCCGTCATACCCGGACCGTGAACACTGGGGCCGACGTTCGCTGAGCCTGTCAGCCGCGCAGTTACGCGCCACCCTGATGTCTCAGCTGCAATGGCTGGAAACGCAGGTTCGCGAACTTGGCGGCCAGCTGCAACATATAAAACCACATGGCGCCTTGTATAACGATGCCGCAGGCGACGCTCAACTTGCCGCGCGCATTGCGGCGTGTGTGAAGAGTTTTGATCCATCGTTGATACTGGTAGGTCTGGCGGGCAGCCAATTGCTCAACGCCGGTGAACGCGCCGGCTTGCGGGTGGCTGCAGAAGCGTTTGTGGATCGGCGTTACCAGCCCGATGGCTCGCTGGTTCCGCGCAATCATCCGCTGGCATTAATAGAAAGTGAGGAGGAAGCATTGAAGCAGGCGCTGGCGTTGGCCAATCACTTGCCCATCACCGCTGTGGATGGCAGCCTGATCAGCATCAAGGCCGACACACTGTGTATTCATGGGGATTCTGCTCATGCGTTGCAGTTTGCCCGGGCGGTCAAATCGGCCTTACTGGCGCAGGGCATCTCCATCCGTTCCCTGACGCGCCATCAGCTTGCGTAACAACAGCATAGCGAACGCAAGGCTGACAACATACACCGTCAACTGCTCGATACCGGGCGTCGCATCGTAACCCAGCAGCGCATGCAACAGCTCACCGGGCAATGATGACTCCGATATCAACCATCCACTGTCCCACAGGATATGTTCGCCGGGCAGAAAACCGGACTGCACCAAAAAGCGTGTGGCCTGCGACAACATGCCTGCACTGATCAATCCAAGTAACAAGGCGGACATCTGCAGACAGCGGCGTTTGCCCAACCATAACAAACCAAAAAATATAAAAATGCCAAGGCTCACGCCAACGCCGGCACCAATCACCGCGCCAGACACCACCGGCACGGCCTGGCCAGAGGCGATACCATACGAAAAAACATAGATGAATATTTCCGCCAGTTCACGAACCATCGCCGCGGCAGAGGCAATAATCAGCACGGCATACAGTGTTGAGGTGACAGGTGCCTCTTTTTTACCCAGCGTACGCTTGTTGTGGAGCATCGCTGGCAACTGCAGCAGGTAAAACAACAGGCTGGCACCGGTTAACACCAGCAACAACACATTTGTCAGTTCCTGACCACGACCATCAAACAAGGCGGTCAGGGTTGCCAGGTTGGTTGCGTACAGCAAGGCTCCGCCGACCGCAGCCAGCGTGACCGGCAACAACCAGGTGCGTTTAGCACCCAAGGCATAGGACGACGCCAGCAGAACACAGCACACCAGCATCGCTTCCAGTACTTCACGCAACACAATCACCACGGCATCAATCATGATTGGGGCCCGTTCACTATCAGACGTCCCTGAGCCGTGCGCGGGTTGAATTCGCCAAAAAAGCTGTATTCACCCGGCGATAAGGGGCCCAGAAAAATCACACCCTCACTGTTGCCCATAATGACCTTTTCGCGGTTAAGCGCGGCACTCTCAAACTCTTCGGCGGTGATGTCTTCGTTGATGATCAGCAGCCGGAAGCGGGTATTTGCCGGCGCCGTCAGTTCAGCGGGAACAAACAGATGATCCTTGATTCTCAGGGTAATCGTCAGCGGCTCATCCGCGGCAGAACTCTGATTGGCGGCCACCACCAGGATGACTGACAGGTAGTACCGCAACGCGGTTGGCGTCAGCAGCCGGGACAAAAGCCGAATCATGCGCACACAGTACCGTAATGACTTTATGCCGAAGATTGTCATACCGATTTTTCCTGTGGGTATTGTTTGAACATAACCTTGACACACAATCCGCCCAAGCTGGGCGAGCGCGACAATCTAATCTCTGCCTCATGCATGTTGACGATGTGTTTCACGATCGCCAGGCCTAAGCCGGAACCCGACACTGCCACATCATGTTGCTCATCCGAGAGCCTGTAAAAGCGGTCAAACACCTGTTCATACTGCGCCTCCGGAATGCCGGGCCCGGAATCCTCAAGCTGCAACACGACCTTGTTACCTTCCCGGCCAATGGCGACATTGATCTGCCCGCCGACGGGCGTATATTTAGACGCATTAATCAGCAGATTCTGTACCAATGATTGCAACGCGGTTTTGTCACCCGCAATGGTGACCGGCAAACCATCCAGCGAAAAAATCTGATCTCGTGAAAGAAAGTGGTCGAACTCGTTGCTGACAACATGCTGCACCAGTTCCAGTAAATCCACCGGCACAAACTGTCGCATGTACTGCGCCGGCGCGGTGCGGTTAAGTACCAGAATCTGCTCAATCAGATGCGCCAGCCTGTCGATACCATCGCCCAGTTCCTGCAAGGACAGGCGCGCTGGTTGCAACACCGGCTCGGGCAGTTGCCGGGTATTCAGGTCATGCAACAGGTTGTGTAACTGCACTTTCAACACGCTGATGGGGGTGCGCAATTCATGCGCGGCATCGGCCGCAAAACGCTTTTCCCTGTCAAAGGCCATCGCCAGACGGGTTAACAGATCATTGGTTGACAGCGTCAGTGGTGTTAATTCCCGGGGGACATCGTCCAGTTCGACGGCTTTCAGATCCCCTTCCTCACGCGCGCGCACGCTGGCCGCCAGCGTTTGTATCGGACGCAGACCAAGCCCCACAATCCACCAGATCAGCACACCTGCAATCGGCACGCCGATGACACCGGGCAATACCGCCTGCAAGGTCACTGTTTCAGCCAGTCGATAGCGGACATCGTTGCGTTGCGCAGCCATAATCCAGTGGCCGTCACCCGGATCCTGCGCTACCAGCGCCCGCCAGCTGTAGCCATTAAACTCGGCATGATGATAGCCGGGCTCAAACACCGCCATATTCTGGGTTGGCGAATTTTCGGAGCGTATGACCAGCTTCCCTTGGTTATCAAAAATCTGGTAGACCACCAATAACTGCAGACTTAACTCCAGTTCGGCCGGCGTGCTGATCACACTGTCAGCAATGACCAATGTGTTACCAAACAAAAAACTGGCGGGATTGAGCAGGCCCAGTAACTTCACATGCTCCAGCAATTGCAGATCAAACAGTGTTTCGGCCTCCGCCATACTTTCGCGATAACCACGCAGAGACGACAAAAAACTCACCAGCACCAGCAGCGCAATCAAGGTTAATGTGAGGAACCAGCGGATTGAGATCATCTGCCACGGGGTCCCGGGCAAGGTCTTGCATTTAAGGTATCAGGTAGCACTTTTAACCACATACCCCACCCCTCTGACCGTACGGATAAACCCTTCCGGCAATTTTTTGCGCAGATTATGTATATGCACTTCAACCGCATTGCTGCTGACTTCCTCACCCCAGCCGTAGAGTTTGCTGTCCAGCATATCGCGGGTCTGCACTTTGTTGGGACTTTCCATCAACGCTTTCAGCAGCATGTATTCACGACGGGACATCAGCAACGCCTCGCCGCTGACCTTGACCTCCAGCGCC
>CANHAR010000044.1 GCA_947458495.1 Gammaproteobacteria bacterium
GATATGACCAACATAAAGACACCCCTTTCAACTGATCAAAAGCCCCAGAAACTAGTGATTGCCATCTCATCAAGGGCTTTGTTTGATCTGACAGAAAGTCACCAGATTTTTGAAGATCAAGGTCTGGATGCTTATCAGCAGTACCAGATAGCACATGAAAATGAACCCCTGCAACCTGGCGGCGCATTTAATCTGGTCAGAAAATTGTTACACCTCAATGTATTACTAAACTCGCCACGTGTTGAAGTAATCCTGCTATCCAGAAACAGTGCCGACACCGGCTTGCGTGTCTTTAATTCCATTGAGCACTACAAACTGGGAATTACCCGGGCGGCATTCTCAGGCGGGCAGAGCCCATATCGTTATATATCTGCGTTTAACAGTCATTTGTTCCTGTCACTGGATGGATCCGATGTCCGCCAGGCATTGGAGCAGGGTGTGGCTGCTGCAACTATTCTGCCGTCAGCGGGCAACAAGGGGCGTGATGATGCGCTCAGATTCGCTTTTGATGGAGATGCCGTGTTGTTTTCAGATGAATCGGAAAGAATTTATAAGACTCAGGGCCTCGAAGCGTTTGCGTTGAATGAAAAATTGGCAGCCAATCTACCGCTCTCCGGTGGTCCCTTCAAACCGTTCCTGGCGGCGCTGCAACAGTTGCAACTGGCCTTTGCACCGGGTGAGTCGCCTATCAGAACCTGTCTGGTGACCGCACGTTCAGCGCCTGCGCACGAAAGAGTGGTCAGAACACTGCGCGCCTGGAACATCAGAATTGATGAATCCCTGTTTTTGGGGGGCATGGAAAAAGGAGTGTTCCTGAAAGCCTATGATGCTGATGTGTTTTTTGATGATCAACAGGGCCATTGTGACTCTGCGCGCCAGCATGTGGCCACCGGTCACGTTCCGCACGGTGTTGCCAACGAACCCAATCTGACCTCAAAAGGCGTTTAACAGCTATGAAACTGCAACAGCTTCGATACATCTGTGAAGTCGTCAACCAAGGCCTGAATGTGTCGGCGGCCTCTTTGCGACTGCATACCTCGCAGTCGGGTGTCAGCAAACAGATATTGGCACTGGAGTCTGAACTGGGTATCGGTATATTTGTCAGAAATGGCAAACATATCAGTGGGATGACGCCGGCTGGAAAAGCAATAGTCGAGCAAGCCATGCTTGTTTTGCAGCAATCAGAAAACCTGTTGAAACTGGCGGCTGACTACAGTGATGAGCGTACCGGCAGCCTGGCGATTGCCACCACACATACGCAAAGCCGCTATGTTTTACCTCCCGTGGTTCGTCGTTTTATCGATGCCTATCCGGATGTCTCGCTGCAACTACATCAGGGTACTCCTTACCAGATTGCGGAGATTGCCGCCAAAGGCACTGCGGATTTTGCGATCGCAACCGAAGCTATGGAACTGTTCAGCGATCTGATGATGATGCCGTGTTACCGCTGGAACAGGGCAGTGCTGGTGCCGCAAAACCATGTGTTGGCTGCAAGGCAAAACGTGACGCTGGAAGAACTGGCTCAGTATCCGCTGGTCACTTATGTACCTGGCTTTACGGGACGCGCACGGCTGGACGATGCCTTCGAAAAGCTCGGCTTGAAACCCAAGGTTGTGTTTACCGCCGCAGACGCCGATGTTATCAAAACCTATGTGCGGCTGGGTCTGGGCATTGGTATCGTGGCGCACATGGCATACGACTCAACCAAAGATACTGATCTGATTGCAATTGATGCCAGTCACTTGTTTGAGGACAGCATAACCCGCATCGGATTCCGAAAAGGCAGCATGCTGCGTGCTTATATGCTGGACTTTATACATATGTTCGCCGATCACCTTGATCGGCGAACCGTGGAAAAAGTATTGATGTGTCAGACACAGTCAGACGTTGATGAACTGTTCAAGAATATTGTGTTGCCGCGACGCTGATCTTTCTCAGGCATCTGCCGTTCTAGTCTGCAAGGCTATCAATGTTTATTTTGTGCAGCCCACACTCTTTGGCGGTTGCTTCTTCCCACCACCAACGACCTTCTCGCTCATGCTGATTGGGGCCAATCGCCTTGGTACAGGGTTCACAACCGATACTGGTGAAGCCGCGATCATGCAAGGCGTTGTAGGGCAGTTCAAACATCCTGATGTATTCCCACACCTGTTGTGAACTCCAGTTCGCCAGCGGATTAAACTTCAACAGACTACGACCCTGTGCGGCAAACACCGAGTCAACCTGCGCCACGGGCACTTGGGCGCGGGTTGGGCTCTGGTCACGGCGCTGCCCGGTAATCCACGCATCGACATGGGCCAGTTTACGGCGCAGCGGTTCCGTTTTGCGGATGCCACAGCATTGCTCGTGCCCATCCCGATAAAAGCTGTAAAGACCTTTTTCCCGGGTGAACGCCTGCACCGCAGCCGTGTCCGGATATAAAAACTCAATCTCAAGACTGTACTGCTCACGTACCTGCTCGATAAACCGGTACGTTTCCGGGTGCAGGCGGCCAGTGTCCAGCGTGAATACACGGACAGCTGGGTTCAGTTTCTTAGCCATCACCACCAACGCAACGTCTTCTGCGCCGCTGAAAGATACCGCGGCCTGCGGAAACACGGAAAACACCTCTGCGAGAATGGCGCGCGGCTGCATTGATTGAAACTTGTCATTCATCTCAGCGATGTTTGCGGCATTGATCATGATGTATCCCTGATGCTGGTTAGCAAGAATGTCGCATCTTACAACAACCCGCCGGTCTGCGGCGATTGAGGCCTTTAAGGTCTAGAGAGATTCCGTGTGGTTCGTGCTGGCAAGCACAACTGCGGCACTATAAAATCGCGGCTTTGTTTAATTCTGTTGATGCTGAGGGGAAATCGCGTGGAAATTGCCTGTCTTGATCTTGAGGGAGTATTGGTGCCGGAAATCTGGATAGATTTTTCCGATCGCACGGGAATTAAAGAACTGCGGGCCACGACACGTGACATCCCCGACTATGATGTTCTGATGCAGCAACGGCTGCGAATTTTGCGTGAGCATGGCTTGGGTCTGCCAGACATACAAGCAGTGATAGCTGGCATGGCGCCAATGCCGGGGGCGCGCGAGTTTGTGGATTGGCTTCGCGAGCGTTTTCAAGTGGTTATCCTGTCCGACACTTACTACGAGTTTGCACAACCACTGATGCGGCAACTGGGTTTTCCGACCTTGCTGTGTCATCGGCTGGAATCTGATGATAAGGGTATGATTGTCAATTATCACTTGCGTCAGAAAGACCCCAAACGCCAGTCAGTTAAGGCCTTTCACAGTCTGAATTACCGGTGTATTGCCGCGGGTGATTCTTACAACGACACCACCATGCTGGCGGAAGCCGAGGCAGGTATTTTGTTTCGTGCACCGGATAACGTGATCAGAGAATTCCCGCAATTTCCGGCGGTGCATGAGTATGATGATCTGAAACGAGAGTTTCTCAAGGCCAGCAATCGCGAACTGACGTTCTGACACCGGGCCAGGTCAGACAAGTGGCAGGTTCATGAGCGCGGAGACTTTATCCAGACATTCCTGGTACTCCTCCGCCATCACCGAATCTGCTACCACGCCACTGCCGCCCCAACAAAACAGCTGCTCTTGAGTGCTGAGCAGGGTACGGATGAGGATGCTGCTATCCATCCGATTCAAATAGTCACAGTAGAAAATGCTGCCGCAGTAGACAGTTCTCGGGACTTTTTCAAGTTGCGCAATGATCTGCATCGCCCTGATTTTAGGTGCGCCGGTAATTGAACCTCCCGGAAAACAGCTTTGCATGACACTCAGCGGACTGGTCTCTTCCGGCAACTGTGCACTGACGGTGCTGATCAAATGATGCACATGCGTGAAACTATGCAGTTTAAACAACGACTCTGTTTTCACTGAGCCAGTAATGCTCACCCGCCCAAGATCATTCCGCAGTAAATCGACAATCATCAGATTTTCAGCGCGATCCTTTTCACTGTTCAATAAGTCCTGCTGCACAGCCTGATCCCGGACGGGATCATCCATACGTTTGCGGGTTCCTTTAATGGGCTGGGTAAACACGCGCCCCTCGTTTACTGACAAAAAGCGTTCCGGCGATACACTGAGTATCTGGAAATCACCCGCATCCAGATAGGCCGAAAACGGACTCTGGCTTTGTTGTCGCAACCGCTGGTAAAAATCGTGTGCCTTGCCCTTAAAGGCAGCTGTGAATGGTATCGCCAGGTTAGCCTGATAGCAGTCGCCTGCCAGTATCCATTGCTGCAGACGCTCAAACGCGTGCGCGTACTGATCCCGATCCATCAGGGGCTGGAAGCTGGTTTCCAAGGCGACAACACCCTGCTCTCGGTCATACGCAGGCACTGCGGCGAGCCACTGAAGAACGTGATACCGAATCTCAGCAGGGCAGTGAGGCAACATAAAAAACTCTGTGCTGCAACGCTGATGGTCAACAATAATGGCCCAGTCGTATACACCAAACACCGCCAACGGCATGCTGTTCAGCGGGTTATTGCCATTGTTATCTGAAGGTTTTGGTGCAATCTCAGCGGCCTCATATCCGAAGTAACCCAGCAATCCGCCACTGAATGGCATATGACGAAGAGGTTCGAGAACTCCGTCCCGAGTTGCAGGTAACCGATGAGTATCAAGGAGTTGTTGCGCGCGGACAAACGCACCACCTTCGGCACCAGACTCAGCCATGACACGCACTTGAGCGGTGGGCATTGCTGTCAGAATATCGAATCGTGCTTCTTTCTGCGCAGTCAATCCGCTTTCAAGGCAGATACAGCCGGACAGCAGAGATAAACGGCCTATCCACTCAGTGCTGTCGCGGTGATAGGGTAAGGTCTGCAAAAGGAGGGGAGGCATCAGGGCAATACATCCACCCGAACCGCAATCTGTGCCTGTCGTGATGGTTCATTGACTGCCGCAACCATGTCCGCTGGCAGCTCTATAACAACTGGGGCTAACGGATCAGCCAAAGTCTGTTGCGTCATCTCTGGCATCGCTGCCTCTTGTTGCGCCTGCACTTGCTCCTCAGGCGATTCTGTCGGATTGATAATGTACCACTCACCCAGAGTCAGTTGTATGCGATGCAGGCCGGTAAATCCGGGCACGTTGCTGATGACAATATCTGCATCCGCAAGATTTTCTTGAACAATTGCGGTCAGCATTAACTGTGGCACTCCTGCAGATGTATCCCCAGCGCTGAATGAAACGGTATCACCTTCAATAGCCTGCACACTTTGCTGCGCTGCACTGACCACATTTAATGCACTTGATGCAGGGCTTGAATGATCAAAATCAACGCTGACTATCAGCCGCCGCGCCGGCAGATCACTTTGCTCAATCAATTCCTTTAACTGCTGTAAATTGGTGGCAGTGGTCGCAATGATCAGTTTGTTATCCACCTGCGCGATACTGCCGCGAGGATCAAGGGCGGAACCAACGGCTGTCCGCACAAATGCCGGATCCCGATTCTGAATGGTGATGATCTCAATGGCAGCGCGTTCTGAGCCAGCATCTGCCTGAGTTTCGTTGTCAGCCTGGGCGTGAGCAGTGCTGCCGGCACCAACCATCGACATAGCAAACAACACGGTCAACAGAGCCTGCACACTGATGTGCAATCTTCTGAATGCCTGTATCAAACAAACCCTATTTAGCTGTAAAAACATAAATCACCCGAATCCCCAACCCTTAACCTACGACCAGACTGCCGCCGTCATACAACGACAGTAACAGTGCTGAAGCCTCGTCATCTTTGATTGCGGCGGCGATGACAACTCTGTCAATTTCATCAACTTTGCCCGGGGTACTCAGAGCCTGTAACAAGCTTAGCAGGCGGGAATCACACATATGGCACTCGCCGTCAGCATACAGTTCAGCTTTACCCTCAGCCAACGCGTAGGCGATGCGGGCGCCGGGCACCTTATAGACACCCGCGCCTTTGTTGACTGCCTTCTGCAGATCCACCACGCTCTCAATTAACAGTTGTTCCTCTTCATCATCGTGGTCATGGTCACAATCTTCACCATGTTCATGGGGAGCATGATCTGCGGCATCATCCTGCAACGGATACTTGGGTATGGTCATAGTGCGCCCAAACCATTGCCTGATGCGCTGAGCATCCAGCATCTGCTCGCGGATGATGTCTTGCAGGTGCTCAACCACATCGGCAGTGATCTCGCCGGGATGCTGAGGCAGCCGGGCAATTGCATCAGAAAATCGCCGATCTTCTGACAGGCTGTCCATTGCGTCATCAAGGACCCCACTGAGAATGTCAGCATGGGCGGGTGCACGGAAACCAACGGAGTAGGTCATGCTGTTGCCTATTGCAACACCGTAGTGTGAATATCCGGGAGGGATGTAGAGAATATCGCCCGGATTAACAATCCACTCCTCACGCGCCACAAAATTCTTCAACAACCGCAGGCCACTGCTGTCACTGCGTTCAGTCATGCTGTTGCAGATATCACCGATCTGCCAGCGCTTTTGCCCCATACCCTGAATCAGAAACACATCATAGTAGTCAAAGTGTGGCCCAACATTACCCTGATCGGTCGCATAACTGATCATCACATCGTCGATGCGCCAGGAGGGAATAAAGGCAAAATCTGCAAGCAATGCAGCAACATCATCCACCCATTGATCGACGGCCTGCACCAGCAAACTGTAATGTGACTCGGGCAGGGTTAAAAAATCCTCCTCGGTAAATGGGCCATGTCTGAGCGTCCAGGTATCTTGCGCAGCATTTACCTGCACCAGACGCGATTCAACACCGTCTTCACATGCCAGTCCTGCCAGCTCTTCAGGCTCTATCAGATCCAGAAACGACACACCGCCTGCTTTAATCAGCAAAGGCTTCTTTTGCCAGTAGTCACGTAGAAAGACGTGCGCATCAAAGCTCTCGGGTAACACTGAATCCAGCACAGGCAATTCCTCAGTCAGTTTGACAACAGTTAAAGAGTGGCAAGGCATCCATGATCAGACGGCCCGGGCCTGCTCGATCGCATTTCCAATATAGTTATCCGGGCGCAGGGTGCGAAGCGCTAACTTGGCTTGCTCAGGGATATCAAGGGTGTTTATAAACTCAACCAAGACGGCTTCGTTGATAGTCTGCCCACGCGTCAGCTCTTTGAGCTTTTCGTACGCTTGCTCAACACCATAGCGACGCATCACTGTTTGAATGGGTTCTGCCAGCACTTCCCAACTGTTATCCAGGTCTCGCTGCAGAATAGCGGGATTGATGCTGAGTTTGCTCAGCCCTTTCAGGGTGGCATGATAGGCGATCAGCGCGTGGGCAAAACCCGTGCCGGCACTGCGCAACACGGTTGAGTCTGTCAGGTCACGCTGCCAGCGGGAAATCGGTAATTTTTCAGCCAGATGCTGCATGACGGCGTTTGCAATACCGAGATTGCCTTCTGAATTCTCGAAATCAATAGGATTCACTTTATGAGGCATGGTCGAGGAGCCAACCTCACCGGCAATTGCCCGCTGTTTAAAGTACCCCAGTGAGATATAGCCCCAGATATCGCGGTCCAGATCAATCACTATGGTGTTGAACCGGCAACAGGCTGCAAACATTTCCGCAATAAAATCATGCGGTTCAATCTGAGTGGTGTATGGGTTCCAGAGTAGCCCCAGTGACTCCACAAACTGCTGCGCATTGGTCTGCCAGTCAACATCCGGATAAGCACTCAGGTGCGCATTGTAATTACCTACGGCGCCGTTGATTTTGCCCAGCACCGGACTGTCTGCAAATTGCTTCAACTGCCTTTCCAGCCGGTAAACAACGTTGGCGATCTCTTTGCCGACTGTGGTTGGAGAGGCGGTCTGACCATGTGTGCGCGCCAGCATCGGCTGAGCGGCAGTGTCATGTGCCAGTTTTCGCAGTTGGTCTATCAGTTGCTTCATTAGCGGCAACATGACCTGATCACGACCGTCACGCAGCATCAATGCATAAGAGAGATTGTTGATGTCTTCGGAGGTACATGCAAAATGCACAAATTCCAGCTGGGCTTTTAAATCTGCTTCATCGGCAATTTTTTCCTTGATGAAGTATTCGACCGCTTTGACGTCATGATTGGTAGTGCGCTCGATGTCTTTGACGCGTTCTGCGTCTCTCACCGTAAACTCGCTGACCAGTCTGTCCAGCCGTGTCCTGGCATTGGCACTCAGCGCAGGCGCTTCGGGAACCCCGGGATGAGCCGCCAGTTGCTGCAACCAGCGTACCTCGACCAGTACCCGATAACGGATCAGAGCGTACTCGCTGAAATAATCACTTAGCACTTCTGTGCGTGCACGATATCGGCCATCAATCGGCGAAATAGCGGTCAGGGTTGAGATAGTCATGAAACAGGTTTTTCCTCAAAAGATGTTTTGAAATCCACGCTCAATGCGTGCTGACACTGAACAGTTTGCGTCGGATATCACTCAAGGTCTGGCGAATGTGCTTTTTATAAAAAAACAAATGCCAACGCCGGCCACCCAACTGATGCCACAACATTGCCGACCGGATTCCCGCCAGCAATACTGCACGGATCTGCTCTGCAACTTGCTGATTGCGCAGGTGCTCAGGATTTCCGGCGACATGTATTCGGTAGCTGAGAAGACTGATCGTATCCTGATAAAGCCGCGCGAGCCGGCTGCAATCCGCTTTCAACAGCACATCAGGATCACCCAGACCACTGGTGTATTCCGGTCCAAAGTCGCGCAGACGTGCCCCTATTTCTGACATCATGGCTAGATTGCGACTGAGATGCTGCTGCAGAATCAACATGCCCAGCATATAACGCACCACTTCAGCATGCTCTCGCAAGCCTTTGCTATCAAAGCTGTTCTGAAGAACCTGCATACCTTGGGAAAACTCAGCAGGTGAGGGATACAAACTGGCCACGGAATCGGCATTCAGTTGATAAACCGGTTTGAGACACGCGTGCATACAGCTTGTCGAGGCGCGCCCGTTGGTGGCCAGCTCATGAACCAGAACAGCGCATTGTGTCACCACCGCCAGCGCAATATTGCGGTATTCCCAATCTGTAAACTCACCGGATGTATTGTTCAATGACCGCTCCCCCAAGACATAACTCTCCTTGATAAAACACAATCGCCTGTCCTGGCGTGACAGCGCGTTGTGCACATGTAAATTTCACCGTGACCTGATGCGGATTATTTTTATCCGTCAGACTCACCTCGCATACCTGATCCTGCTGCCGATAACGGATTTTTGCCGTACAGCTCATCGGCAGAACTGGAATCTGATTGTTTATCCACACCAATTGACTGGCAATGAGCCCTGAAGAGAACAGGGCGGGGTGATCGTTCCCTTGAGCGACAATCAGCACATTTCTGTGCATATCCTTGCCGACCACATACCAAGGCTCCTCGGAGTGATGACGTAAGCCGCCTATTCCCAATCCCTGACGCTGACCATAGGTGTGATACATCAGTCCCTGATGCCTGCCCAACAACTCGGCATCCACAGACTCAATGTCACCCGGCAGTGCGGGAAGATATTGTTGCAGAAAATCCCTGAACTTACGCTCTCCGATAAAACAGATCCCCGTACTGTCTTTTTTACCCGATGTCACCAGACCTGCAGCACTGGCGATTGCACGTACCTGTGTTTTTTCAAGATCACCGATCGGGAAAAGACTTCGCTCGAGGCAGGATTCATTGACCGCACTTAGAAAATAACTCTGATCCTTGTTGGGATCGAGGCCTTTCAGCAGCAAAGTCTGCCCTTGATCCTGCCGACGGCGCACATAATGCCCGGTGGCAATAAAGTCAGCACCCAGCGCCAGCGCATATTCAAGAAATGCTTTAAATTTGATCTCGCGGTTGCACAGAATATCCGGATTTGGCGTTCGCCCGGCCTGATATTCATCCAGAAAGTGCTGAAAAACACCATCCCAGTATTCGGCAGAAAAATTGGCCGTGTGAAGCCTGATACCCAGTCTGTCGCTGACCGATTGCGCATCTGCCAGATCAGCCCTTGCAGTGCAGTACTCGGTCTCATCGTCTTCTTCCCAGTTTTTCATGAACAGACCTTCAACCTGATACCCCTGTTGCATCAGCAGCAAGGCAGCAACGGATGAGTCGACGCCTCCGGACATGCCAACAATCACTCGGGTTTTTTCGGGGGTTTTGTTCATTTACCAGTCATAAGAGTAAGAGTGTTAAAGCGTCTTGATAACAGACAACGGGAACTGTTGACCATGGCAGTAATCATGCAATACCTGCAACACAACAGGACTGCGAAGCTGCGAACTGCGCGCGGAAATTTCGTCAAGTGTCATCCAGTGTGTTGCGACAATGTCACTGTCCAGGTGCCGCTGCGCATCAAAAAACAGTGCCTTTGCCACAAAACAACTGCGTATATAACATTCACTGTTTTCCGGCGAAATGTATTGATACAAGCCCAGAAAGGCTGTTGGCTCAACCAGCCAGGCCGTTTCTTCCAACGCTTCCCGGACAGCGCCTTGCAGCAGTGTTTCACCTGGTTCCAGATGCCCGGCCGGCTGGTTAAACACATGCTGCCCGTGCACTATCTCTTCGACCATCAGAAATCGTCGTTGTGCGATAGGAGTATCCGCAAATTGCTCAATTCCGGTAACAGACTGTTGTTCAACCACAACGGCTACTGTTGTATGGGGATACCAGGTCATCGTTGTTCAGATACTCAAGGGTTCATGGTATCGCAGCGCGGGGACAACACACGCTCCGGATTTGCAATTCACTGCGGGTGGCAAGTTTAACGGAAATCGCCTGCAAGTGCCTCCACTTAAACCGCAATTAGAGTCATAATGCACGGCGGACAAGACGCCGCAAGGCAGCAAGAATCAAAATTGGAGTCGATATGTCGCAGTTGACGCATCTGGATGAGCGTGGCAGTGCCCGCATGGTGGATATTGGTGAGAAGGCCGCCACAGCGCGTGTTGCAATGGCAGCAGCAGAAGTGAGCATGTTGCCTGAGACGTTCACATTGATTACTGACGGCGCTCACAAAAAAGGGGACGTGCTGGCGGTCGCGCGGATAGCGGGGATTCAGGCAGCCAAAAAATGTTCTGACCTGATCCCGTTGTGCCACCCATTAATGTTGACACGTGTCAGTGTTGATTTTGAGATGGATGTCGCAAGGCATAGAGTACTGATCAGCGCAACGTGCGCGGTAAACGGAAAAACCGGCGTAGAAATGGAAGCTCTGACGGCAGCATCCGTCGCTGCGTTGACCATTTATGACATGTGCAAGGCGGTAGACCGCGCCATGGTTATCAGCAACATACGCGTACTGGAGAAATCCGGTGGCAAGTCCGGTCACTATCGGAGCAACTGAGTAATATGCTGACCATTCAATATTTTGCCAGTGTCCGTGAAACGCTGGGCAAGTCTTCAGAACAGATTAACCTGCCAGATGATGTATCCACGGTCGCGGAACTGACAGAGCACCTGGCAACACGGGGTGATGCCTGGCAATTGCTGCTGAACAGTTCACTGGTGCTGATAGCTGTTAATCAGAGTGTCGCTGATCGCTCAACACGGCTGCTAGGTAGTGAGGAAGTTGCCTTTTTTCCCCCGATGACCGGAGGCTGATTACCTATGCAGCCGCAAACTCGTATCAATGTGCAAACCGAAGATTTTGATCTTGCCGCCGAATATGACAGTGCACGGCAGCATTCTGCCAACCCGGGCGCCATTGTCTGCTTTTCCGGCCTGGTACGGGATATTGCTCATGGTGTCGGGCAAATGCCAGAGCAACAAACATTGACCCTTGAACATTATCCCGGCATGACTGAACAGGCCCTGTTCCGGATCGCTGAGCAAACGCTGGCGCGCTGGCCCTTGCAGTTTATCCGAGTCATCCACAGGGTTGGGACGCTGGGACCTACAGATCAGATTGTGCTGGTCATTACCACCAGTGCGCATCGCTTAGCTGCATTCGAAGCGGCAGAGTTCATCATGGATTATCTGAAGACATCTGCTCCATTCTGGAAAAAACAGATTGCTGGCAATCACAGTGAATGGGTTGCCAGTCGTGAATCAGACTATCGCGCCGCTGAACGCTGGTCTAAATCCGGGGAAGCTTGACAGAAGGCTGTCGCCACCAACGATCAGGGAGTGATAACTGACGCCACTCACCAGGCATCAAACCATCAATGGTCCAATCACCAATCTTATAACGTACCAATCGCAGTGTTGGAAAGCCGGTGGCTGCGGTCATGCGTCGTACCTGGCGGTTGCGACCCTCAGCAATGGTTAGTGCCAACCAGCTGGTGGGAATATGTCTGCGCAGGCGGATCGGCGGTAATCGATCCCATAGTACAGGCGCGCTGATTATGTCTACTTGCGCCGGGCGGGTAGGGCCGTCGTTGAGTAGTAGCCCGTTGCGCAGTTGCGCAAGTGCCTGCTCGCTGAACTCACCTTCAACCTGAGCCCAATAGGTTTTATGCATTTTGAATGCCGGGTCGCTGATCCTTGCCTGTGTCTCTCCACAATCGGTGAGCAACAGCAAGCCCTCGGAATCTTTGTCCAGTCGTCCGGCAGGGTAAACATCAGGAAGGGTTATAAATTTTGATAACGTGTGCTCGGGCTCAGCGCCTGAGAATTGTGATAACACATTGAATGGTTTGTTGAATAAAATGAGTTGCGGCATGCGACGCAGTATAACTGAAAGACGGGATGTGACGAGTGGCAGATGCGTTGCGGCGGGAGCCCGGAATCAGAACTCCCGCCACATAATCAGGCTTGCGGTTGACCCGATGCTTTGATGTTTGTTGCATGCAGACCCTTGGGGCCTTCGATTGTCTCAAAGGTGACGGCCTGTCCAGCCTTCAATGTCTTGTAGCCATCCATACCGATTGCAGAGTAGTGTGCAAACAAATCATCACCGCCATCGTCAGGAAGGATAAATCCAAAACCCTTGGCATTGTTGAACCACTTTACTTGTCCCGTAGCCATCTTAATACTCCATTGCACGTATAGTTTTATTTTAATTGTTACACGCTGGATCAATTCGACCCTGAGTGTTGGTCCTTAACTTGAATTTCTTTCCTTTTGTCTCGGTATTATTCATCATTTTTGACTGTTTGCAACACTCTGTAATAAGGCTTTAGACTAAAACCAGCATTTAATTCACTTGAAGAAAAGGCATTAGCACCAATATGTTACTGAAAGAAACGGATACGCAAACTGATCTTGAGAGTGTTGGCATTTTTGTCACACACGGTAAACCGATCATGTCAGTTGTTCGCTTGCAGTCCCCAAGGGAAGCTGATAGACGCCCTGACGGAAATCAGGGATTGGCCGCAGAACTGACAAGACCACAATTGGCCAAACCACCTATGTACAAAGTGATATTGATGAATGACGACTACACACCCATGGAGTTTGTTGTTAGCGTGCTGATCAATTTTTTTCACCTCACGTCTGAAACAGCTACTCGTGTCATGCTGAAAGTACATACGGAGGGCAGAGCCGTTTGTGGCGTTTTCAGTCGTGATGTTGCTGAAACCAAGGTGCAGCAAGTCAACGAGTTTTCGCGTGAAAATCAGCAGCCATTATTGTGTGACTTAGAAATAGATACGTGAACCACAATGATGATTGTTTTATCGGAGCCTAAGTGCGCTAATGTAGTATTCATGTTGTATCCAGTAAGTACCTTATGCAGTTGTTTGTTGTTAAAGGCGCTGCAAAATGTGAGGAGGGTTAACGTATGTTGAGCCGGGATTTGGAATTGACGCTGAGTTCAGCGTTTGGCACTGCCAGAGAGAAGCGTCATGAATACATGACAGTAGAGCACTTGCTGCTGGCGCTGCTTGACAATCAAGTCGCGCTTGATGTGTTACTCAATTGTGGCGCCGATCCGGTGCGACTGCGTGCCGGATTACGTGATTATATTGATGCAACAACACCCATCGTTCCAGAGCAGGAAACTGATCGCGATACTCAGCCCACACTTGGTTTCCAACGCGTGTTACAACGCGCGGTCTTTCATGTGCAGTCATCAGGCCGGCAGGAAGTGACCGGCGCAAATGTGCTGGTCGCCATTTTCAGTGAACAGGAAAGCCAGGCCGTTTATCTGCTGAGTCAGCAGGACATCGCGCGACTGGATATCGTGAATTACATCAGCCACGGGATCAGCCGTGAGCAGGGTAATGACGCACGCACCGAATCCACCGGTCACGAAAATCGCGATGAAGAAAGCGCAAGTACTAGCAGCGCACTGGAAAGTTATGCGACCAACCTGAACGAACTGGCACGTCAAGGCAAAATAGATCCGCTTATCGGTCGTGAAAAGGAAGTGCTGCGGGTTATTCAGGTGTTATGTCGCCGACGAAAAAATAACCCTTTGCTGACCGGCGAATCCGGTGTCGGTAAAACTGCAGTGATTGAAGGCCTGGCACGCATGATTGAAGAACATCAGGTGCCTGATGTGTTGAAGGACAATATCATCTATTCGCTGGACCTTGGCGCACTGCTGGCAGGCACCAAATATCGTGGCGATTTTGAAAAGCGCTTAAAAAATTTGCTGGGCGAATTAAAAAAGAATCCGAAGTCAATTTTGTTTATTGATGAGATCCATACCATCATTGGTGCTGGTGCTGCGTCAGGCGGAGTCATGGACGCCTCCAATCTCCTCAAACCCGTTCTGACAACTGGCGAACTGCGCTGTATCGGCTCCACCACTTACCAGGAATATCGCGGGATTTTTGAAAAGGATAGAGCCCTGTCGCGACGATTCCAGAAAATTGATGTTGAGGAACCTGATGTTGAAACCACCTACAAGATATTGAAGGGCCTCAAGTCGCGCTTTGAAGAACATCACGATCTACGTTACAGCGACAGTGCACTGCGTGCCGCATCTGAACTTGCCGGCAAGTATATTAATGATCGGTTTATGCCTGACAAAGCCATCGATGTTATCGATGAGGCCGGCGCATGGCAGCGATTGCAACCGGAAAGCAAGCGCAAAAAACTGATTCAGGCGGCAGACGTGGAAAGGGTTGTGGCAGCCATTGCTCGAATTCCACCACAACACGTCACCACCTCTGACGTTCAATCCCTCCGATCATTGGAAACTAATCTGAAAATGGTGGTGTTTGGGCAGGATGACGCCATCAGTTCACTCGCTACCGCGATTAAGCTGTCGCGCGCGGGCCTTGGCAATCCTGACAAGCCGATCGGCTCTTACCTGTTCTCAGGCCCCACGGGCGTTGGTAAAACTGAAGTCAGCCGCCAGCTGGCGCGTATTATGGGTATAGAACTACTGCGCTTTGATATGTCCGAGTACATGGAACGGCATACGGTTTCGCGTTTGATTGGCGCGCCACCGGGTTATGTCGGTTTTGATCAGGGCGGACTGTTGACTGAAGCAGTCAGCAAACATCCGCATTGTGTTTTGCTGCTGGATGAAATTGAAAAAGCGCATCCGGATGTCTTTAACCTGTTACTACAGGTGATGGATCACGGCGCGCTCACCGATAACAATGGCCGCAAAGCTGATTTCCGCAATGTCATTCTGATCATGACGACTAACGCCGGTGCCCAGGAAATGTCACGCGCCAGCATTGGATTCACCCATCAGGATCACAGCAGCGATGGCATGGAAGTCATCAAGCGCAGTTTCAGCCCGGAATTCCGCAATCGCCTTGATGCCATCGTGCAATTTGGGCCTCTTGGTCCTGCAACGATCAGAACAGTGGTCGACAAATTCCTGGTGGAATTGCAGGTACAACTAGACAATAAAAAGGTCACTCTTGATGTGGACGAGTCTGCTCGCGAGTGGTTTGCGGAACATGGTTACAGCCCGCTGATGGGTGCAAGACCCATGGCGCGCCTGATTCAGGAAAAGCTTAAAAAAGCTCTCGCGGAAGAAATTCTGTTTGGCAGCCTCAGTGAAGGCGGAGAAGTACTGGTTTCAATTCTGAATGACGAGGTAAAACTGGAGATGCGCAGCAAACAGAAAAAGTCTGAGGGCAAGGAGTTGAGCCCAGCACACAGCTGAGCCAACGTCAGTCAAGGTCCTGCCGCGCTTAACGAGCGCGGTAGGTAATGCGGCCTTTGGTTAGGTCATACGGCGTCAGTTCTACCTTGACCATATCACCCGTCAGAATACGAATATAATTTTTACGCATTTTGCCGGAGATATGAGCGGTCACGATATGGCCGTTTTCCAGCTTCACCCGGAACATGGTGTTGGGAAGGGTATCAACCACTTCGCCATCCATTTCAATCTGGTCTTCTTTGGACATTAAACAGAGTATCCCACTGCGAAAATTGAGCGCGCATTTTGCCTGATTAATCAGTGATTGGCAAAGGGCAGCAGATGACTGCGTGTATTTAACCGCATTCGCTACTCTTGCTATCGAGCGCAGCCATGATTGCTCATCGTCTTAACCCGAAAACAGCGACGCAAAAACATCCTCTTCAAACTTCCATCTGCCTGAGCGCCCAGCGATCGCAATGCCCGCAGTTAACTCCTTGATGAATTCCGCTCTGGCCAATGGAGTTGCCCCCAGACTGGCCAGATGATCGGTAGGCAACTGACAGTCAATGAGATGATAACCCCAGCGTTGCAACTGCAGAGCCAAGGCAATAAACGCCAGTTTTGAAACATTGGGTGCTGTGCTGAACATGGACTCACCAAAAAACATTCCGCCAAGACTCACGCCGTAAAGCCCACCCAACAGTCTGCCATCCTGCCGCACTTCCAGTGAGTGCGCATGTCCCAACTTAAACAGCGCCAGGTAAGCAGATTGCATCTCCGCTGTTATCCACGTGCCATCCTGCTTTTCACGCAGCTCTGCGCACAAACGTATGACATCCGCGAATGCCATGTCCATCGTGACTTTCATTGGCGAGTTACTGAATTTTTGCTTACGAATCAGCTTTCGCATGCTGCCGGATACATGCACGTTGCCGGGCCGCATGACCATGCGCGGATCCGGACTCCACCACAGGATCGGTGAGTCGCGCGTGAACCATGGAAAAATACCACTGGCATAGGCGGATAACAGGCGCTCTGTGCTGAGATCGCCACCCACGGCCAACAAACCAGGCGGTTCATGTGCAGCCAGAGTGACATCCGGGAATACCGTTGATTCAAGGTTCAGCCTATAGGGTGCTGGCATTTTATGTGGCGTCGCTCATTGGTCGAGAAATTTTTCCGCATCCAGCGCGGCCATGCAGCCAAAACCGGCGGAGGTAATCGCCTGACGATAGATGTGATCAGCGATATCGCCTGCAGCAAACACACCAGGCATAC
>CANHAR010000045.1 GCA_947458495.1 Gammaproteobacteria bacterium
AACAGCAGCACCGCGTTCAAACCCACAGCGGACAAACCGGCCTGATGTTGAATACCGCAGAACAGTTCGATGATTCCGGCAGGCAGGTGCTACAAACGCGCCTGATGCCTGACTTGATCGAACAGTTGGCAGGCAACTCGCCGCTGATGATCTTTGATGCAGGGTTCGGGGTTCACGAGACGGTTGAGTTTTTTGGCAATCGCCGCTGCCGGCTGCATTTCAGCGCACTGCATGACAGCTTGCTGACGCCCCCGGTTGTCCGCCCAAAAACGCCTTTTGGACAACTGCCGAATCCGGATGAGCACGATACAGCCATGTACCAGGCTTGGCTGCACAGATTCCGCTCTGCCCTGCAATTTGAGCCGGGTACCCGCTTTGACCTCTGCTTATTCTGGGATTTTCTGAACTATCTGGATGATCAGGCGCTCAAGGCATTCGCTGATGCGCTCGCACCCTTTACGGGACCACAGACACTCGGACACGCCTACATTCTGCTGAAGTCGGATGCCGATGTGCTGAACCGGGAGTATGGACTCAAAGCTGCTGATCAGATTTCAGTCAGGCTCATCAATCACGGCACCCCGGCGTTTGTAGCGCGGCCGCATGCTCGGGTGACCTCGATGATGAAAGGGTTTGTGGTCAAACACAGCGTTCTGCGCCGCGATGGTCTACTGGAAGCTGCCCTTAAAAGCGGCTGATTACCGCTGTTTCTCCATGTCCGGCTCAGGATTGTACCTATCCCTGCCAAAGTCTGCCTGAAAGACGTGTTCAGCCAACCCCACTCCTGCTTCCGACATGGTCAGATAGGTCTGATCTGCACCAGCTTTGATGATTTTTTCAGCCTCATCGCTGTGCATACTGTGGGAAACGATTAAACCGGAAAAACCACTTTTGCGCAGTTTCTGCGCGGCAATCACTTTGGCTTCCATTTCATTGATGGTCAGAATGATCGCATTAACACCTGCAAGATCCAGATTTTGCCAGAACACCTGATCTTCTGCGTCTGCAAAAAACACGTTGTGCCCCAACATTTTATGCATCTGCACACGCGCCGGGTCAGAGTCCAGGGCCACCAGCCGGCATTTGTCTTTCAGGTGATCATAGGCTGCGGTTCCTGTCCGACCAAGACCCATAATCAGCACTTCAGCATTACCAAGTGACACTGGCTGCTCATCAGGATGACGAGTGTTTCGCTCCAGAGGGATCAGACGTGCGGCCAATCGCTCGTACAGCGGATGCGCATAACGATTGAGCGGCGCACTCACCAGAAATGACAGCGCGGCAGTCAATGCCAGTGGCACCAGCCACTGCGGCAGCACAATACTGGCAACAATCAGCCCGAATTCACTGTAATTGGTCAGACTCAGACTCGATAAAAACGCACTGCGCGCCCGCAGCTTGAACAACACCAGCAACAAGAAAAACAGGATGACTTTGATGGGCAACAACGCCGTCATCATCAGCGCAAACATCCAAGCCTGCGAGTCAGGCAATCCGCCGATACCAATTTTGAGGAAAAACCCGACCAGGAAAAGTTCTTTTATCCCCCAAAGTGTTTTGGATAATTCACCGGCGCGCCGATGGTTGGCTAACAAGGCACCAAGCACTAATGCACCAAGTTCCGAGCTCAGACCTGCCAGCTCAAAGCCATACCCGCCCACCACCAGCGCCAGCAACAATCCAAACAACAGCTGCAGTTCATCGTGACCACTGGCATCGAGCAACTTGAACAAAAGCGGCCGCAACAGCGGCAGCGTAAACACCAGCAAGGCCCAGATTGAGGGGGAACGGCCAGCAGCCAGACTCATGACTATCAAGGCAATCAAGTCCTGGACAATCAGAATGCCGATGGCCACCCGCCCGTGAAAGGCGCGCAGCTCACGTTTGGTTTCCAACACCTTCGCCGCCAACACGGTGCTGGAAAACGCCAGTGCCACTGACAACATAAATGCCGTGTAAAAATCCACACTGAACACCAACAGCAACGCGGGCGTCATCAACACAACGGAGATAAAAAAATGCAGCAGCCCACCGCCTATCACTTCGGGTTTGACAATGTTGCGCCAATCAAGCTTTAAGCCAACGGTGAACAGCAACAACAGCACACCCAGATGCGCCACATGATCAAGCACTTCGCCAGCTTCAGCCGGCATACCCAGATCAACGGCATAGGTAGAAATCGCAAATCCGGCGGCCAGATAACCCACCAGAGGCGGTAAACCAATGGTACGCACGAGCAAACCAATGCTGAACGCAAAACCAATCCACACCGCTTCCAGCAACATTCGGATGATACTCCGTGGTTTTGATCATGCCATCAGTTGTTTGATTCCCGCGACGGCGCGATCAACATGCGCCAGGGTGTTGTAGATGCCCGGGCACAGCCGCAGTCCGCCAGTACCGGCGCCGGCGATGCCAAACTCCTCATACAGCCGGTTCGACAGCGGACCTCCCTGCCCGGCCGGGGTCTGCACAACCACCACACCAAAACTCAGGGCGGCATCCATGGGTGTCACCAGCGGCAAACCCAGGCCCACCACACTGCTCTTCAGATGCTGAGACAACTGCACAATCCGTTGTTCTATACGCGCGGCACCGATGCTGTCGTGAATACGCGCGGCGACACTTAACGCGGCGAGCGCCGCGTCATCGCGTTGGCCCAGGGATTCAAATTTACGCGCACCAGTCTGCCGCGTCTCTGCGCCACTGCCCCAACCCGACGCGACAACACCGGGCCAGATGCGGGCGTGTTGGTCGGACTTGATATACAACAGCCCGACCTCTCTGGGTCCCATGTACCATTTGTGGGCACTGGCAGTGAATGAATCCATACCCAGTGCTGCCAAGTCCAGTGCCATGGCGCCCCAGGTCTGCGCGCCATCCACATGCACATAGATGCCGCGAGCTTTGGCGGCCTGCACCAGTTCCGCGACCGGCAAGCGAATGCCACTGACATTGGACACATGGGTAATCGCCAGCACCCGTGTGCGATCGGTGAACTGCGTAACAAAGGCATCCAGCAACTGCTGAGGATCGCGCAAATCAGCGGGCGTCGCCACGGTCACTACCTTGAATCCAAAACGTGCAGCTCGCACCTGCCAGGCCACGTGGTTGGTCGGGTGGTTTTCATCCCAGATAATCACATCGTCGGCGGCGCTCAGTTCCAGACCATTACTGATGATGTTATTGGCTTCACTGGTGTTACGCACCAGCGCGATGTCATCCGCACTGACATTCAGTTGCGCGGCAACCAGCGCCCGTGAGTTTTCCAGCAGACCCGAGAACTTGCTGCGATTGTTAAATGAACAATCCTGATCAATATCTGCCGTCAGAAACGCCACCTGCTCTGCCACTGAACGGAACGATGGACACAGATTGGCCGCATTCATCGGCACCGTGGAGTCAGGAAATGAAAACTGCTCGCGAACCATCTGCCAGTAATCTTCACCGGTCACCGCCTGACTGAGCTGCTCTGTTGCGGACGCCTGCGCTGTTACGGACGCCTGTGCTGTTACTGACTCCTGCGCCGTCGCCAACCGCGATGACAGTGCAGCGGCCCCCAGCATCAAGGCACTGGTACTTTTCAGACCGCGGCTGAGGAACAGGCGACGACTGAGATCAGCGGCATCCTTGATGTTATTCATGGCGCAGCGGCCTCCACGTCGGCAACCAGCCGGCCACCCACCCAGGTTTGGGCAACCGCGGTTTTCCAGATTTCGCTAGGCTCTACCGCAAAAATATCCTGGTCAACCAAGATAAAGTCAGCCTTTTTACCCGGCTCCAGGGTGCCCAGTTCATTCTCCTGGTGGGCGGCAAACGCGCCATCCAGCGTAAAACTCAGCAAAGCTTCTTCATGCGTCATGCGCTCCTCCGGAAACCAGCCGCCGGGAGGCTCATTGTTCTGATCCTGCCGGGTAATCGAGGCATGCAGGCCAAAAAACGGATTAGCTGGCTCCACCGGAAAGTCCGAGCCATTGGCAATAATGACGCCGGTATCCAACAGCTTTCGCCACGCATAGGCGCCCAGAATGCGCACCTCACCCAAACGATCCTGTGCCATGTTTTTATCGCTGGTGGCATGCATACCCTGCATGGAGGGAATCACCCCCAGGGTATTAAAACGCAGAATATCTTCGTAACGCAGAATCTGCGAATGCTCAATTCGATGACGCTGTTCGCGGGTATTGGTGTTCTGAATCAAGGCTTCAAAGTTGTCCATCACAATCATGTTGGCGCCATCACCGATGGCATGCACATTGACCTGGAAACCGGCGAGCATGGACTGGTTCATCAACTGCGTCAGGCGCTCCGGGGTGATCTGCAACAACCCGCGATGGCCCGGCATGTCGGTGTAGTCTTCATTGAGGTATGCGCCACGGCTGCCGAGTGCTCCATCTGCAGAGATCTTCACACTGCGCACCGACAAGGTACCGTCCTCGCTGAGAAAATGCCCTTCCGCCAGGCGGTCGGCCAATTGCGGGTCCAGCCCTGCCAGCATGGCATAGACGCGGATCGGCAATGGCCCTTCGGCCAACAATTCCTTGTATGCCTGCAATGTTGTGCTGTTGACGCTGGCATCGTGCACACTGGTCAAACCTTCTGCGGCCAATGCTTCCATGGCCCGGCGCAGCGCCAGCTTCTGATCTTCCAGACTGGGCTGAGGAATATGCTGGGTGATAAAGCGCATGGCATTGTTCACAAAGGTCCCGGTTGGGCGACCTTCGGCATCACGGATGATCATGCCACCATCCGGGTCTGCCGTAGTGGCATCAACACCAGCCAGTTCAATGGCGGCGCGGTTGGCCCAGCCCGCATGCCCGTCAATGCGGCTGAACCACATCGGCACATCCGAATTGGCGGCGTCCAAGGCAGCGGCTGATGGAAACTCATTACTGTCCCACAACACCTGATTCCAGCCGCGGCCCTGAATCCACTGCAAACCGGGATTGGCCTGCTGAAACTCGATAACGCGCTGCACTGCCTCGGCTTCCGACTGCGTTCCGGTCATATCCACTCGCAGCAGACTCAGCCCGTAGTTAAGAATATGGCCATGTGAATCAATCAGGCCCGGCAACAGGGTTTTGCCTTCGCCATCAATCAGCGTCAGTGTGTCATCCGTTGGCAAGGGCTCATCAGCGCTGAACACGCGGTCAATGGTGTCGCCGGTAAACTGCAGGGCACTAAACTGCACCAGTTCACGATCGCTGTTCATGGTGTAGCCATTAACATTGGTCAGTAACGTGGAAGTCAGTAATGTGGAGGTCTGCGCATCTGACTGTGCAAGCACTAGCTGGCTGAGGATCGCACTGGCAGCCAGTGTGGCGCCGAGCAGGAAGGATTTCTGAAGTCGCATGGTGATTTTCCATCTTGTTGTGTTGTACTGATCACAGTTTACCCAGATCACCAATAGTCGTATATGGCAAAGACCGGCGTTATACTCGCCAAAAACAACAAACCAAGAGCCTCACCCATGCCGTATTCAAACCTGCTTTGTCCAACCCTGATCCGTCGAACACTTGTCACTGCCATGATGTCTGCGCTGACGGCCGCCCTGCTGGCCACAGCCGCCAGTCAGGCACACGCCACCGAATTAACCTTGGTCAGATTCGGCCCACCCGGTGAGGAAAAACCCGGTCTGATTGACGATCAGCAACAAATCCGCGATCTATCTGCCCACCTTGACGACATCACCCCGGATCAGTTATCCGACGAAAGTCTCGCCCGCATCGCTCAGATACCGGTCAGTTCACTGCCGGTGGTCAGCGGTAACCCACGCCTGGCTGAACCCGTCACCGGCGTGCCTAAAATCATCGCCATCGGTTTTAACTATGTGGATCACGCGGCAGAAATGGCCGTTGAACTACCCACGGAACCGTTGGTGTTCTCAAAAGCGATAACCGCCATTTCCGGCCCCTTTGAACCGGTGTTACAGCCACGCGGCGTCACCAAACTCGATTATGAAGCGGAATTGGTCGTTGTTATCGGAAAAAAGGCCCAGTATGTCAGTGAGGCCGATGCCCTTGATTACGTCGCCGGTTACAGCACCGGCAATGATGTCTCTGAGCGCGCTTTCCAGCGTGAACGGGGCGGCCAGTTTATCAAAGGCAAAAGCGCCGACACGTTTGCTCCCTTTGGTCCGTGGTTAGTCACCCGCGACAGCATAGACGATGTGCAGAACCTGGCCGTCTGGTCCGAAGTAAACGGTGAGATGCGCCAGCAAGGCAATACCAGTCAGATGGTCTTCGGGGTAGCGCACATTGTCAGCTACCTCAGTCAGTTTATGACGTTGATGCCCGGTGATCTGATATATACCGGCACTCCCCAAGGCGTAGGCGATGCGATGACGCCGCCACAGTATCTGCAGCCTGGGGATGTGGTGCGCATTGGTGTGGAGGGCATGGGTGACATGCGACAGGAGATTCTTGCTCCCCGATGACACCGGCCATTAATGCTGCCCGCCAGGCTGGCATCAACTACACCATCCACGAATACCGGCACGACCCGGCGCACACTTCCTATGGCCTCGAGGCTGCTGAAAAGATGGGGGTCGAGCCGGCGCGCGTGTTCAAGACGCTGATTGTGACGACTGAAACCCGGGAATTGCTCGTAGGCATTGTGCCGGTCACTGCCCAGCTGAACATGAAACAGATTGCCAAAGCTGCCGGCGCAAAAAAGGCCGCCATGGCCGCCGCTGCCGACGTGCAGCGCAGTAGCGGGTATGTGCTTGGCGGGGTCAGCCCGCTCGGACAGAAAAAACCGCTGCGCACGTTTATCGATGTGTCCGCCCAACAATTTCAAAGTATTTTTACCAGCGCAGGGCGACGCGGGCTGGAGATAGAACTGTCAGCCGCGGATCTTGCTGCGACAACACGTGGCAGCTTTGCCAGCATAGCCGATGAAGGGCATTAGACGTGTGACGGTTCCTCCGGCTGCACCCCAAAATCAATTTCCACACGGGTGCCCTGCCCCACGCGGCTGCTGAGGTTGATTTTCCAGTTAAAACGATCACAAAGACGCCGCACCAGATCCAGACCCATGCCGGTACCGTGTTCTTTGGTGGAATAATTGCGTTCAAACACCTGCTCCAGTTTATCCGCGGCAATACCTTCGCCGGTGTCCTCTATGCTCAGACAGGTGCCATGCAGGCGGATAACAATGGTGCCGTTGATGGTGTGTTCAATCGCGTTGCGCAGCAGATTGTTCAGCACCATCTGCACAATACTTTCGCTCTGGTCCAGCAGAAGATCGCCAGTCACCTGTTGATTCAAGGTGATGTTATGCGCCCTTAGCTGAGCATCATGATCTTCGACCAGCCGACTGATGACACGGGTCAGCTGCGCGCGTTGACTGCTCTGCACCGGACGGGCATCTTCGCGCGACAACAGCAGGCTGACTTCAATAAAACCCAGCATGTCATGACAGGCCCGTGCAATGCGCTGCAAGGTGCGCTGAAAGGACAAAGGTTGCGCCGCAGACTGGGATTCCAGTACTTCTACTGCACCCATCACCACCGACAGCGGGGTTCGCAGCTCATGACTGGCCGCCACCGCAAAATATTTTTCACGTTCAACAAAACGGTCAAGGCGCTCCAGATACAGATCAAAGGCCTGTGCAATACGGGACACTTCAGTGCCATAGGAGCCGGATGCCACCCTCACCCCGCGCTGATCAGGCCGGATGGCAGAGAGTTTGTGTGTTAATGACTGAAGGGGCGATAATACCGCCAGCGCAGCACGGTACCCGGTAAATGTTGCAACGATCAGCACCAACAGGACACCGGCTGCCAGCAGCTGCAGCAACCAGTGCTCCTGCAACTCCCATTCAGTAATGTCCTGACTGAGTACCACCGGCCCGGACGCTGCCCTGCGCACTTCCACCTGGTAATAACGCTCATCAACACGCACACTGTGGTGAGACCCTTCTGCCAACGCTGCAAACTGCTCAGGCATGTCGGCCAATCGGGGGCCGTAATACAAATGCCAGTCACTGAGCAGGCTGTCATCAAACTGCCCGGGACCGCCAGGAGATTGCATAATCAGCGTGAGCTGATCTGACACCATATGACTGAAGGCGACGGCTTCCAGGCGGACTTTAATCTCCCAGATAACACCCACAAACAAGGTGCTGATAACCGTTACCAACAGCACAATCGCCAGCATCACCCTGGCTCGCAAACTGAGTTGCGCAATCATCGGTCTTCCCCCTGTGCGCACAGGCGGTAACCAATGCCATGCACGGTGTGAATGAGTTTGTCTGAAAAAGGTTTATCAACAATCATCCTCAGCGCGTAGATGTGTGTTCTGAGAATGTCATTATCCGGCGGACTGTCACCCCAGACATGCTGCTCTAACTCCTCGCGGGTGACAACCCGGTGAGAGTTACGCATCAGCAGTTCCAGTAGCCGACGCTGCACCGGATTGAGTTCAAGATTTATACCCGCACGTTGCGCCTGTCGGGTGTCGACCATGTAGGTCAGGTTGTCAACCGACAGATTTGTCAGTGCAGAGCGCTGAACACCGCGCTTGACCAACGCGTTTAATCTCGCCTCCAGTTCTTTAATCGAGAAGGGTTTCACCAGATAGTCGTCAGCGCCGGCTGAAAAACCTTCCAGTTTGTCATCCAGCTGATCGCGGGCCGTCAACATCAGCACCGGTGTGGTGACGCCCCATTGCTGTCGCAACTGCTGGCACACCTCAAAACCATTCATACCGGGCAGCATCACATCCAGCACAATCACATCAAACCCTGCTGCGGTGGACTGGCCGCTCAGATGCGCAGTGGCCAACGCAAGACCTGCGGTTCCGCTGGAGGCAAAGTCAAGTGTGTGGCCCATCGGTTCCAGGTAGTCTGCAATATTGGCAGCGATGTCGCGATTGTCTTCGATCACCAGAATGTTCATCTGCCTGTCGGTTACCTCTGCTGTTTGCACGCAGTATGCGCGCGGGAATGCAAAAAAATTGTCAACACCGGTTCGGGCGGCGTTCGCGGGGGTTCGCAGGGGGGCCACAAGAGTCCGCTCGTCTGTCAATTTACGCTTTTTAACGCAGCTCGTCGGGTTTTCGACAAAATTTCGACATCTGAACACCTAAGCTGGGCTCCTGATGATAACTGCGGAGTAACTGAACGTGACCGGCCGATTTTGCAGACTTCCCTGCCTGACACTGGCATTGGCGATAGCCCTGTCTGTCAGTCAAACCAATGCTCAGACGGTTGAACATCCACCAGAGCATCCTCCCTTGCAAAAGAGCGCAGCCATTGAATTTGCTGATGCGTTTGAGCAGGCCCTGCAAAAGGCGCCAGAGGATCTGTTGACTCAGTCGGCACGCGAGCAGGCCAGCAGCGCACAATCGATCGCCGAGCGCTGGATTGTCGGCGCTCCGGCGTGGCAGGCCTCGGTGATTGATGACCGGCTGCTCAGCGATCGTGGACTGCGCGAGCTGGAAACCGGCGTTGCTGTCAATATCTGGCGTCCGGGTGAGCGCGATGACGCGCGCGCCCTGGGCACTGCTTACCAACAACGCAGCGCAGCCATGCAAAACTACCTGCGCTGGCTGGTTGCCGGCCGCGTGCGCGGCAATCTGGCAGCACTTGAACTGGCAGATCTGCAGGTAGCGGCAACTCTGCAAGCGCAGCAGGATGCCCTGCAGCTGCTGGAGACCACCGGGCGTTTGCAAAGCGCCGGCGCGCTGTCGGCGCTGGATGTACTGCAGGCGGAAAGCCTGTGGCTGCAAAAAGGCGCCGAGGTGCTTGATGCCAATGCCGCTCTGGTGGATGCCGAACGTTCATGGCAAGTACTGACCGGGCTGAGCACGCGTCCCGAGCGTGCACATCATGAAACCCGTTCCGCTCTGGAAGAGATTACCGCTGAGCATCCGCTGCTGGCGCTACGGCTCAGTGAAGTCACCCTCAGTCAACGCAATGTCGATGAGGCCGAGCGCAATGCCAAAGGCAGCCCGAACATCAGTTTTGGTGTGCGCCGCGAACGCGGCGACTGGCAACAACCTTACATCGACAGTGTCGGCGTCAGTGTTTCCATCCCCATCACCAGCCCTGCTGTGGTTGCCTCCGGCAGCAGCGATGCGCGCGCCGCCAGCGTTAACAGTGAACTGGCCCACATCCAGGATCTGCGCGCACTGACTGCACAGTTACACGAGGTGGAACATGAACTGTTTACTCTTGAGCAGGCTCTGCCGCTGACTGAGCGGCAGGTTCAGGTCAATCAGCAACAGTGGCAGATGGCACAGACAGCATTTGCTGTCGGTGAAACCGATCTCACACACGTCATGATGGCCATGCAGCGCGCCCAGGACAGCGCGCGTGTCTATCAACAACAGCTGCTGCGTCAGCAACATCTTAATTCCGAATACAACCAGATCATTGGAGTGCTGCCATGAAATCCTTCAAACCACTGATACTTGCACTGATGATGCCGGTGATGGTGACTTCCGCCCACGCCCAGAGTGCAATTACCCTGACGCCTGATGACCTGCAGCGCATGGCGATTGTGTTTGCACCGGTGCAAGCGGTTGCCGGCAGCGACGGCGATCGGGTACCGGCGACGGTAATCAGTCCGCCCAACGTGTCGGCCACCCTCAATGCGCTGTTTGAAGGTCAGTTGCAGAGCTGGCATGTGGAAACCGGTGCTGAGGTCAGTGCCGGTCAGTTACTGGCTACGCTGCGCAGTGAAGATCTTCTGCAGGCACAGCAGGTTTTTCTGGATGCCCTGATTGCGCTCAGTCACGCTGACGCGGCGCTGGCACGTGATCAACGTTTGTTTGACGAAGGCATTATTGCCGAGCAACGACTGCAATCCAGCAACCGTGACCGCCAGCTGGCCGCGGTGGCTGAATCCAGCGCACGCCGCCGGCTCAGTTCGGCAGGCATCAGCAACAGTGAACTGGCGGCACTACAACAAGGCAGCAGTTCTCTGGGGCTGTATCAGTTAACAGCCCCTACCGCAGGCATTGTCAGCGAGCGACTGGTGCCGGCGGGCGCACAGATCACAGACGGTGACGCCCTGTTGGCCCTGCGCAGTGCTGACGCCCTGTGGGTCAGCGCCCGGGTACCGGCCCGCATTGCCGGCAACCTGACTAACGGCAGCAGCCTGACGCTGGCAGATCTGCCAGCGACACTGACACTGCGCCAACAGGATCGCCAGATCGACAGCACGACCCAGACATTGGGCATTCTGGCGGAATTTGATCCGGGAAGCACCGCAGCACTGATGCCGGGCCAGATGGTGACACTGATACTGCCACCGGCACAGCGCGGCGTGCGCGTACCGGCGGAAGCCGTGGTCCATGCCGGTGAGGAAACCACCGTCTATGTCCGCACTGCCAGCGGCGCGGAAGCCAGAATTCTGCAACTGACACCCTCGGGGCGGCATTACATTGCGGCAGACGGACTCGCCGCCGGAGAAGACGTTGTGGTCCAGGGTGCAGCCGTGCTCAAAGGTATTCAACTGGGTCTTGGAGGCACAGAATAATGCTGGCTAAACTGGTTCAGCTTTCTCTCAGCCAGCGCCTGTTTACCGGTCTGCTGGCTCTGCTGCTGGCAGGCTTCGGAACCCGAGCACTGCTGCAGTTGCCCATCGATGCCTTTCCGGACATCTCACCCACACAGGTGAAAATCATCATCAAAGCCCCCGGTATGACGCCGGAGGAAGTGGAGTCGTTGATCACCCAGCCCATTGAGGTTGAACTGCTGGGCATCCCGCGCAAGACCATTCTGCGCTCGATTTCCAAATATGCCTTGAGCTCCATCACCCTGGACTTTGAGGAAGGCACTGACATTTACTGGGCGCGGCAGCAGGTCAGCGAGCGCATCGGCAATGTCTGGGAAAACCTGCCCGGTGATATCAGCGGTGGTCTTGCGCCGATGAGCACACCACTGGGCGACATGTTTATGTTTACCATTGAAAGTGACACGCTGACGCTGGAACAAAAGCGCTACCTGGTTGACTGGGTGATCCGTCCCGCGCTGCGCACGGTGCCGGGCGTGGCCGATGTGAATGCCCTTGGCGGTTTTGTACGCACTTATGAAGTGACACCCGACCTCGCAGCCATGTCGCAGCTCAACGTGGACACCGATGCCTTGATTTCCGCGCTGGAACTCAACAACAAAAATGATGGCGCCGGGCGTATTGATCAGGGCGAAGAAGCCATGCTGATCCGTGTAGCGGGTGCGATCAGCCAGTTTTCCGACATTGAAAACATACAGGTGCGTTCCGCATCAGGGGCGCAGGTGCCGTTGTCACAGGTGGCTACGGTGGCCATTGGCGCTCTGGAGCGCTATGGCTCGGTTACCGCCGATGGCGCTTCTGAAGCAGTGCAGGCACTGGTGATTGGCCTGGCCGGCGCCAATGCCCGCGAGGTGGTGGCCGCCGTAAAAAGCAAACTCGCGGATATTGAAGCCACACTACCGGAAGGCACACATACCGAAGTTTTTTACGACCGTAGTGTGCTGATCGAAGGCGCGGTCAACACCGTGTCGATGGCGTTGATTGAAGCCGTGGTGCTGGTAGTCGTGTTATTGGTGTTGTTCCTCGGCAACATCCGCGCCGCTATCACCGCCGCCATGATTCTGCCCCTGTCAGCACTTGTCACCTTTTTGCTGATGAACAGCATGTCCATGAGTGCCAACCTGATGAGTCTGGGCGGCCTGGTGATTGCCATCGGCATGTTGGTGGACTCCGCCATTGTGGTGGTGGAAAACATCGTGTCCTCCATGAGCCATCACAACAAAAGCACGCGACTGCCGCGTCTACACATCATTTACCGGGCGGTCAAGGATGTGGCGGCCCCGGTCACCGCGGGCATTCTGATTATCATCATTGTGTTCCTGCCGCTGCTGACACTGGAAGGACTGGAGGGCAAACTGTTTGGCCCGGTGACCATGACCATTGTGTTTGCGCTGATTGGTTCACTGGTGTTGTCGTTAACAGTAATTCCGGTGATTGCCTCGTTCCTGATCAAGGCTGAGGGGCATGAAGAGCCGTGGCTGGCCAGAACGCTGCTAAGGATCTATCAGCCGCTGCTCATCAAAGCCCTGGCCAAACCTGCGTATGTGCTGGTGCTGGCGGCCGCGCTACTGGGCGTGACGGCGGTGATTTTCCCCCTGGTGGGCAAAACCTTTATGCCCACCATGGATGAAGGCGACATCATCATTCAGGTGGAAATGATTCCGTCCATCAATCTGGAAACCTCAACAGAACTGGTGCTGCAGGTGGAAAAGGCATTGCTCAGCGAGGTCCCTGAAATCCTGCGCGTGGTCTCGCGCACCGGCTCTGATGAAATTGGTCTGGACCCCATGGGACTCAATGAAACCGATATTTTCCTGCACCTGAAACCGCACAGCGAATGGGAAGTTCGCACCAAAGCTGAACTGGAGGACAGGCTGCGCACGGTGATGGATCAGTTTGTGGGGATCAACTACGGCTTCACCATGCCCATCGATATGCGCATTTCAGAAATGCTTACCGGATCGCGCGGTGATGTTGCCATCAAACTGTTCGGGCCAGATCTGGATGCACTCAATGAGTTTGCCCAGCGTATTTCCGATACCGTATCCGGGGTGCCAGGTGCCATTGATACTACGGCCACGTTGAATGAAGGTGCCCAGTATCTGCAAATCAGCATCGACCGGCAGCGTGCAGGACAGCTGGGGCTCAACGCTGATCAGTTACAACGGCGTCTGCGCGCGCAGATCGAAGGCCTGCAGGCTGGCACCGTGATCGAAGACGGCGCCCGTATTGCGTTGATGATTCGTTTTGACAAAGTACGCGGGGACGGCCTGGCGTTAATGCGCAACAACCTGATCAATCTGCCCGATGGTGGATTTATACCACTGGCCGATGTCGCTGATATCCGCCGGGTTGAGGGCCCGGTGGTCATCAACCGCGAAAATAGCCAGCGTTTTGCGGTTATCCGCACTAATGTAGAGGGCCGCGATCTGGTGGGTTTTGTGGATGAAGCGCGCAGCCTGATTGCTCAGCAGATGGATCTGCCCGAAGGTTACACATTGGAGTGGGGCGGCGAGTTTGAGAATCAGCAACGCGCAGCGGCGCGACTGGGTCTGGTGATTCCGGTGGCCTTGTTACTGATTGCACTGGTGTTGTTTATGACCTTTCATTCGGTAAAACAGACACTGATCATTCTGTCCAATATCCCCTTTGCCATGACTGGCGGACTGATCGCCCTGTGGCTGACCGGCGAGTTCCTGTCAGTACCGGCCTCAGTCGGTTTTATTGCGCTGCTGGGCGTGGCGGTGCTGAACGGTGTGGTGATGATGTCGCATTTTAACCATCTTGCTGATAAAGGCCTCGACCTTGCACATGTAGTGCAGGAAGGAGCCATGCGGCGTCTGCGGCCGGTAATGATGACCGCCACCATTTGTGCCATTGGTCTGGTACCACTGCTGATGGCCACCGGACCTGGCTCAGAGATTCAGAAGCCGCTGGCGATTGTGGTGATCGGCGGCCTGATCAGCTCCACCTTGCTGACGCTGTTCCTGCTGCCCATTACTTACCGTCGGTTCCATAAAAAACCACAGCAACTTGCTGTCGAAGGTATTCATTCATGAAAACCATGCTGATACTGATGACCTCTCCGGCACTGGAAGAGGACATGGTGGATTTTCTGCTCGATCATCCCCATGTTGAAGGCTTTACCTCGTTGGCCGCGTATGGACACGGCCATACCGCTGCCATGTCTGTCACCGAGCAGGTAGCTGGCCGACGCAAACGCGTTCAGTTTCAGATCATCATGGACGTCGGGGCAGCGGATTCACTGACGCAGGAGCTCACCGGGCGCGTGGGTCAGGATGTGGTGTTCTGGCAAGTGCCGGTATCAGGCCTGGGAAGAACCTGATAGCGGGGTAAACTGCTGCTCAGGGTCAGTATGTTGCGCTGGGTTACTCCAGCGCTTCATACACCAAGGTCTTAAAGCGTTCACGGAAACCATTACCGCCCGCCGGGGACACCTGAGCCATGATGATGGTGATCATGCTCTCGCTGGGGTCTATCCAGAAACGTGTGCCCGCTGATCCATCCCACCAGTATTCACCCTGATTGACGGTATGGTTGTAGGCGCCGGGGTCAAGAGCGACGGCAAATCCTCCGAGACTCCAACCCGAACCCGCCCAGTAGCCGTTGCTGCCGATTGGCATCAGTGCCTCGGGCACTGCATTTTCCGCTGCCTGCCGCACGCCCTCTTCGCTGAGCACACGCTGGCCGTTGGCCATGCCGTTGTCGAGGAACAATTGTGAGAACTTGAGGAAATCTGCCGTTGACGACACCAGGCCTACGCCGCTGCTATTCAGGGCGCGCACCTCGGTGACCGGAATATGCTCCATTTCATGCGGGCGCAGTTTGCCCTCTGCATCCGGTCTGTACACAGTGGCCAGCCTGTCCCGGCGACTGTCATCCACGTAAAACACGGTGTCGGTCATGCCCAGCGGCAAAAATATCTCTTGCTGGAAAAAGCTCGCAATATCCTGCCCGGACACCACCTCAATGACCCTGCCCAGTACTTCCGAGTGCATGCCGTAGCGGTACACCGTGCCAGGATCTTCAAATAACGGAAGTTCAGCCAGATTATCAACAACCTGCTCCAGCGTCTGATCATAACTATGCACATTGTTGGCACGGTAAAACGCACTGTTGCGGTCACCGATGCCAGAGGTGTGTAGCAGCAGTTGTGCGATGGTGATATCGCCATCGCGGGCACGCACTTCCTCAATATCGGCATCATCAGCATTCTGCAGTACTGATTGATCGGCAAACTGTGGCAGGTACTTCTGCACCGGATCGTTGACACTGAGCAGGCCTTTGTCTTGCAGAATCAGAATACCCAGAGCGGTGACCGGGCGCGTCATTGAGTAAGTGCGAAACAGCGCATCTGTGGTCATCGGTTGTGCTGACTCAATATGCTTGAAACCCAGCGCCTGCAAATAAACCAGTTTGCCATCTTTGAGTACAGCGGCGACTGCGCCGGGAATGTCTCCCGCATCAATCTGCGCCTGCAGCGCCGCGGTAACAGCGCTCAGCCCGTCAGCCGAGAGTCCGGCATCAGCGGCACTGATGCTGCTAAACCCTGGCAAGGTCAGGGTTTGCTCCGCTTGCGCAATCAGTGCGGTGGGTACCAACAAACTGAGTGCAAAGACTGCACAGGTCAATAATGCACTCGCCGGGCGGTTAACCATCTTTACGGTACAGGGCTTTACAGTGCAGGGCTTGACACTGCAGGGCTTGACACTGCCGGGGGCGGTTTGCGGCGAGGTATGCCACTGAGACTGATTCATGGTGTTGCTCCGTCTGTTTTGATAGCGCCAGCTTAACTGCCAC
>CANHAR010000046.1 GCA_947458495.1 Gammaproteobacteria bacterium
CGGGTAAACAGATACTGGTCCCCCATCATCAGAGAATCCACTACCAAGACCGCAACGCGTTTATCCACCTGCTGTAAAACAAAAGTTCCGTTACGGATAGCCGGGGCATCGTTATAAGTCATCGGATCAGTGAAGGTATCTACTATCAACCCAAAAGTATCGCGCACATTACTTGGACCAAACAGAGGGAGCACCATGTAGGGGCCCGGCCCCACGCCCCATCGGCCCAAGGTCTGCCCAAAATCCTCGTCATTTCTTTTCAGACCCGCTTCTGTAGCCACGTCGATCAAGCCGCCAAGACCAACCGTTGTGTTTAACAATATTCTGCCGCTATCAGAAGCTGCGTCCCCAATTTTAAGTTGCAAGACATTGTTCAGCAGTACCGTCACGTCAAGAATGTTTAAAACCACATTGCTAACGCCTCGTCTGGCCAGCGAAGGCACGATGCGAACGTATGTGGTGGCCACCGGACGGAGAACAACCGTATCCAGGTGCTCGTTAAATGCGTAAAAACGGATGTTCCATGACTCCCAAGGATCACTTTCCGATGCATGACCAACCTGAACGCCAATGCAAAGACATATCACCATCAAAATCCGACCGATCTTTGCCAATTTTAAGATTCCTAGCACACAACCCTCCAGTGACCAACCTGCGCGGCGTTCTGAAACAATGCTTTAAGGTTCTTGGCATTCGACTGCCCGGCGCAGGGCGCGCATTATCACAGATTCAGTACTTACTGAATATCCCCTAGTCTTGCCTGATCGATCAGCTTCGCCAGCTTTTTCGCGGATACTGGCCTCTTTGTGCCAAGAGCCTGAGCAAACAGTGACACCCTTAACTCCTGAACAAGCCATGGAAATTCCGGCAAACTACCTGGCCGGAATTTAAGCAACTCACCATATTGCAACTCAAGGGAGTTAATGACCGCGATACTCTCATCTTCTTTAATCTGAGCAAATGGCGCCTTTTCAAGCCGAAATCTCAATCCTTTAAGGTACCTGGGATACTCCCAAAGCCAAGTATCGGCAACAGATGCCGGAAATTGATCATCGACCAAAAGCCGTAACTGTTTCGTGACATCCTGTCTTGTAGCTAACGGAGCCAGACTCAGGGATCTGTTAAGTTCAAAAATTGCTTCATACACCTCCTTGAGAAGGCGGCACACCCGATCCGCTGTTACCACAAGGTCCGAGCGATGCCCAGCCAGTTTTTTTTCGAATTCAACTTTGGTCAACGCCACACTTTCATCAAGATGAAAGGCCAGACGATAGATGGCCAGCATGGTATTGTCTTGCCAACTTAGCTCTTGTGCGACGAGTTTCAGACCCAAAGCTTGCTTCAATGACCGCAATTGTCTGAGTATCAGATCGCGTTGCTGCGCAGTTCTGAACATTAACAAACGGGCATATCCATGTTGAGAAATCTGCCACGACTTACCCGGAGAGTCACACAGAACAACAGAGACAGAATTTTTGTCATCCTGAATAGCTGGATAACGCAGCAAAGTCAGACCCTGACGTATCTCCAGAGACTTTGGCAAATCTACAAAAGTCCAGTCAGTCAGGCCTCCTTGTTCAAAACTGTGCCTGATATCGGTCGGCGGTTTTGTGGCTAGCAACAACTGCTGCTTGAGTTTTGCAATATCCTGATCCGTGGCAAGCAGACTTCCTCGCTCATCAAGCACCCTAAGTCTGGGCAAAAGGTGTTTGGGGATGTTTTGATAATCCCACTGATCCGGTTCAATTCGAATTCGCTTAAGCCGCCACGCGCTGTCAGCGAGTAGCTGAGCCAGAGAATGTTTGTTGCTCGACTCTGCTGTAGCCAACACCTGATCAACAAAATCTGGTACCGGAACAAAATTTTTACGCAGTGCCTTAGGCAAACTTTTAATCATGGCAACACATCGATCATGGACTAAACCTGGCACAGCCCACTCAATGTCAGCAGCTTCCATGTCTGGCAGCAGGCCTAAAGGCACATCAATTGATACCCCATCGTCATCCGCGCCAGGCTCGAATCGATACCTGATTGGCAATGGATTCTGCGCAATAAACGCTTGATCTGGAAACTCGATTGCAGAAGCCTGATCGATGGAACGTACAGAGACGTCTAACAGCGACATGACCAGTAATGTTGGATTTTTACTGGACTGATTCTGACACCATGCCCTCAGGCTTGCCAGACTGTTGACATTGGCAGGTAAACGCGTGTCATAAAATGAATACAACACATCATCACTTACCAGAATGTCCGGTTTGCGCTCTTTCTCTTCCTGCTTCCGCAGATCATCCAGCAATTGTTGATTATGTTTATAAAACAAAAGGTCCGTATCCAATTGTTCTTCTACCAGAGCCTGGCGGATAAAAATATCCCGGCAAAGTACTGCATCCACGGAAGAGAAAGATACCTGCCGCTTCTCTATCAGGTTTAGCCCTGACAGCGATATTTTCTCATAGGCAACCACTTCACCTCGCTTCTTTTCCCAGTGAGCGTCAAAGTACTCCCGCCTGATAAGATGAGCAGCCATCTCAGCAGCCCACTCAGGTTCAATCCTTGCAGCCAGCGTAGCAAACAACCTGCTGGTTTCAATCAACTCGGCACAGACAATCCAGCGAGGCATCTTTTTGAACAGAACCGATGTAGGAAACAGCGAGAATTTTCTGCCCCTACTTCCGCTATACAAAGATTCAGCAGATTTGGACCCCAACTGGTTTAATGAACCGCTCAAAATTGCCCGATGAATGGCCTGATAGAGCACGGCATTGATACTATCAGGCTCGTTTTTGCTGATATGCGGAACAGTGAAACCCGCATCTTGGCATGCAATACACAACTGCCGATGTGTTTCGCGCCACTCACGCAGTCTCATTACAGACAGAAAGTTATCTTTGCAATAGTGTTTAAAATCACTCTTGCTTAGCGCCTGACGCTGGGACTCTACGGTATCCCATAATAAAACCCACGACAGAAAATCTGATTCCGAATGCGAAAATTGTTTATGACGTTCCCGCGACACCTGTCTTTTGTCAGCCGGCGACTCCTTGGGATCCTGCACGCTGAGCGCACTGACAATGATTAGCAATTCATAAAGACAATTATTGTTAGCACCTTCTATCAGCATCCGCGCAAGACGGGGATCTGTTGGCAACCTGGCCATTTGCCGCCCGATTGGGGTTAACTGCCTGTCGCGGGTAATGGCACACAATTCATCCAATAATTTAAAACCATCATTTATAGCCCGTGTTTCCGGTTGTTCCACAAATGGAAACCGCGCCACTTCTCCAAGTCTGAGCGACAACATCTGCAGTATCACTGCACCAAGACTGGTACGCTGTATCTCAGGATCAGTAAACAGTGGGCGACTTAAATAGTCTTGCTCACTGTACAGGCGAATGCAGATACCTTTGGCGACACGCCCACAGCGTCCTGCGCGCTGATTGGCACTGGCCTGTGAAATAGGTTCTATTGGTAATCGTTGGACTTTGCTCTGAATGCTGTAACGACTGATTCTTGCCAATCCAGTATCAATAACATAACGGATACCAGGCACTGTCAGTGATGTTTCAGCCACATTGGTAGACAGAATAATCCTTCGACCGACATGTGAAGCAAATATCTTCTGCTGCTCGTTCTGTGTCAGCCGGGCATACAGCGGCAGTATTTCAGTATGGCGCAATTCTTGTTTGCGCAATGACATTGCCAGGTCCCGGATATCCCGCTCGCCACTAAGAAAAATCAACACATCGCCTGGTGGTAATCTTTGCTCACGTTCAAAATTCTCAAGCGTCCGAAAAGCTCTCAGTACACTCGTCAGCAATTGATCATCGTCAGATTCATCCGCTATGTAGTCAACGGGATCCTGATAGATGACTTCTACTGGAAATGTGCGACCCGATACGCTGATGATCGGTGCACCCGAAAAATGCTGTGAAAATTTTTCAACATCAATAGTCGCTGATGTAATTATTATCTTCAGATCAGGTCGTTGGACACTGATGCGCTTTAAGTAGCCCAACAAAAAATCTATGTTCAGGCTGCGCTCATGAGCCTCATCAATAATGATGACCTCATACTTGGTAAGCAATTTGTCCTGCTGTATTTCGGCAAGCAGAATTCCATCGGTCATCAACTTAACCAGCGTCCGCTCTGAACTGACATCGTCAAAACGAACCTGATAACCAACCGACTGTCCAAGACCTTGACCCAATTCTTCTGCGATACGCGTCGCTACCGCCCGCGCTGCAAGCCGCCTCGGCTGCGTATGTCCGATAAGGCCCCTGGCACCCAGGCCAAGATCAAGACATATCTTGGGAATCTGTGTGGTCTTACCGGAACCAGTCTCACCCGCAATCACAACAATCTGGTTATTTTTGATTGCCGCAGCAATCTCAGAGCGCTTCTCTGAGATCGGCAACGCTTCAGGATATGAGAAAGCCGGTACTGAACGAGTACGCGTATTGACAACTTCTAGTGAACGATCAACTTTGGCGTTCAGCTTTGCAGTTTCTGCGCTGCGCTGTTCGACCGGCAATGACCGAATCCGCGTAATATCCCTGACGAAGCGCTGCTGATCTTTAATCAGAGTCTGAGATATTTTCTGTTCCAATTCCTTAAGCATTCACAAAAACCTGTTAATCTGAATCTGCATAGCTTTGTATAATGGCAAAGGCCTTTCTATCGGCAACTTCCGACAGTTAGGCCTTTTTTGATTTACCTGAGCGCTTAATTTTAATTGACTATCAACAGCCAACTACTACTTCGCTTGACGTTGCAACTCCTGGTCTCTGATTTCACGGCGCAGAATTTTTCCAACATTCGACTTTGGCAAATCCTCTACAAAGAGGATGTCCTTGGGCACTTTATATGCTGTGAGGTTTTCACGGCAGTGGGCTCTGACTTCGTCAAGCGTCAACACATTATCTCTGCGGACAACAAACAATTTAATCGCTTCACCAGTCTTCTCACTGGGAACACCTATCGCTGCTGATTCGGCTACACCGGGGTGGGAATTGACAACTTCCTCAACCTCACTTGGGAAGACGTTAAATCCCGAGACAATAATTAGATCTTTTTTACGATCAACTATTTTGATGAAACCTTCACTATCAATCACAGCAAAGTCGCCGCTTTTGAACCAACCGTCTGAAGTTATCGCGTCGTTTGTTGCAGCATCATTGCGCCAATAGCCCTTCATGACTTGTGGGCCCCTGATCCAAAGCTCACCCTTTTCACCAAAACCAAGATCATTACCTTGCTCATCAACAGTTTTCACCTCAGTCGATGGAACAGGCTGACCCACGGTTCCAATCTTGACTTTATCGTGAGGATTAACACTCACAACCGGCGAACACTCGGTCAATCCATAACCTTCATAAACCTGGCAACCTGTGACTCGTTGCCACTCCTCCGCGACACTGATTGTCAATGCCATCCCGCCTGCCCCAGTGAAGCGCATCTGACTGAAATCCACTTGTGAGATTTCTTTATGTCGGCACATGGCCAGGAATAGAGTGTTGATACCAACAAACCCATTGATCGCTGGCAACTGCTTTAAGGTCTTGATCAATCCATCAAGATCTCTTGGATTTGGAATCAGGACACTCAGATTGCCTGCATAAACGCCAGCCATACAGTGGAACATAAACGCATAGGTATGATAAAGCGGAAGTGGGGCGATGATGGTATCAGCGCCATCTCGCACCAGCGGCTTACTGACCTCGCGCAGTTGCATCATGTTGAACACAAGATTTCTGTGGGTCAACATGGCACCTTTAGCCGGCCCCGTTGTCCCCCCCGTGTAGAGCACGATAGCTACATCGGTGCCGCTCTCACGTCGCACACTGGCAACTGGTTTATTGATCATTACTTCAGACCACCGCGCAGCTTGCGCAATTCGCCATGCCGGCACCATTCGCTTAAGGTACTTCACAGCGAAATTCATCAGTGCCCGCTTGGGTTGCGGTAGCATATCGGCCAATTGCGTCACCAGCACACAGGTAATATCTGTATTGGGCAGCACCTTCTCGAGCTTGTCACAGAAATTCTCAAGAATCACGATTCCCTTAACCCCGGAATCTACAAACTGGTGCTGCATTTCACGAGCCGTGTAGAGCGGATTGGTGTTTACGATGACCAGACCTGCGCGCGCCGCAGCTATTGCCGTGATCGGGAACTGCAAAAGATTAGGCAGCTGAATTGCAATTCTGTCACCCGCCTTCAAGCCACTTTCACTGACAAACCAGTTAGCAAGGCGAGCGCTGCTCTCGTCAAGTTCCTTGAATGTCAGCGTGTGACCCAGGCAGTTAAACGCAGGTTTGTCGGCATGATGCTTAAAAGCAAACTCGAAAACATCGACAATTGATTTGAACTGCTCCGGATTGATATCCGCATCATCTGACAGACTTGGTGCTGCAAACATTCTGACTCTCCGAACTATTGTTTTTATGAGCCTATACGCCACTTACTTGCTTAGCAGGCTCATCGCTTGCTCAAGACCTTTTACTGACATTGGAAACATTCTGTCCGCAACTAATTCGCGGACAATCGCAATTGAATAGCCATGTTCCCAATGCTGTTTTGGAACTGGGTTTATCCAGGCGACATGTTCGTAGTGTTCCGTCAGTCGCTGCATCCAAATGGCACCAGCTTCTTCATTATAGTGTTCGATACTGCCACCAACGTGAGTAATCTCATAGGGAGCCATGGTTGCATCACCTACAAAAAGCACCTTGTAATCACTTCCATATTTGTTAAGAACATCAAAAATTGCTGTGGTTTCAGCTTGGCGCCGTTTACTCTGCTTCCAAACGGACTCATACACAAAATTGTGGAAATAAAAATATTCCAGATGCTTGAATTCAGAGCGCGCTGCCGAAAAAAGTTCTTCACATAATTGAATGTAGGGGTCCATAGAACCGCCGACATCAAAAAATATAAGAACTTTGACTGAGTTGTGACGCTCGGGAACCATCTTGATGTCCAATAGTCCGGCATTGCGAGCAGTTGAAGTGATGGTGTCATCTATATCAAGCTCATCTTGCACACCTGTCCTGGCAAATTTGCGCAAACGCCTTAATGCCATTTTGATATTGCGGGTACCAAGTTCAACACTGTCATCAAGGTCGCGGTATTCTCGCTTGTCCCACACTTTGACCGCTTTGCCTTCCCTGCCCTCATCCTGGCCTATACGAACTCCCTCGGGGTTAAAACCGAAGGCACCGTAGGGTGATGTCCCACCCGTGCCAATCCATTTGTTCCCACCTTGATGACGTTCTTTCTGCTCAGCCAAGCGTTTACGAAACTCTTCCATGAGCTTCTCAAGACCACCCATCGACTCAATCAGCGCCCGCTCTTCCTCTGAAAGAGATGCCTCAAACTGCCGCTTGACCCAGTCGTCGGGGATGACATCCCTCAGCAGGTCATCAAGTACAGAAAGCTCTCTGAAGTATCGTGAAAATGCCCTGTCAAACCGATCGTAATACTTTTCGTCTTTTACCAAACACAACCGTGCCAACAGATAGAACTGATCCATGTCTGCAAACGCAAAATTTTGTTTCAGACACTCCAGCAAGGAAAACAGCTCGCCCAGACTGACTGGTACTTTTTCTTTACGCAGGCTGTTAAAAAATCGAATCAACATAGGACTATCTTTTTGCCCGATGCATAAATGCAATTTTTTCCAGCAAATGCACGTCCTGTTCATTCTTAAGTAATGCGCCGTATAAGGGCGGGATCGCGCTTTTGACGTCTTGATTCTTCAATACTTCTTCCGGAATATCGTCAGCCAGCAGTAACTTCAGCCAATCAATCAACTCCGAAGTAGATGGACGCTTTTTAAGTCCTGGCACCTTGCGGACATCAAAGAATATATCCATCGCCTGCGCGAGCAATTCCTTTTTGATATCCGGAAAATGTACAGCAACAATTTTTTCCATCGTCACCGCATCCGGAAATTTTATGAAATGAAAAAAGCATCGACGCAAAAATGCATCTGGTAACTCTTTTTCATTATTGCTGGTAATGATTACAATCGGACGCGTCCTGGCTTTGACAATTGAACGTGTCTCATAGACGTAGAACTCCATCTTATCGAGCTCAAGCAATAGATCATTCGGAAATTCAATGTCAGCCTTGTCGATTTCATCGATCAACAACACAACCTGCTTATCCGCTTCGAATGCCTGCCAGAGCTTGCCCTTTAATATGTAATTAGAGATGTCATGGACCTTGGGGTCTCCCAACTGAGAGTCACGCAACCTGGATACTGCGTCGTATTCATACAAACCCTGCTGAGCTCGAGTGGTAGATTTAATATGCCATTGAATCAATTCCAGACCCAGCCCTGCAGAAATCTGTTCTGCCAACATGGTTTTGCCAGTACCAGGTTCGCCTTTGATCAACAACGGCTTCTGCAGACAGATTGCAGCATTAACCGCCATCTGCAACTCTTCGGTTGCCACATAATCACTTGTTCCCGTAAATCGCATGCCCGTTCCTACTCCTATAGCAGACTTAAAATTTCGATTAGTTTCTGACACCTTTGCGGAAGATTACCGTTGCGATGCTGATTACCCAGACCAGCACAACAGCGAATGACAGGGCCAGCAATAAGGGCACCATGGCACGTATGAATGAATCACCGCCTACGGTAATCATATCCAGCAAGATTACAATGACAGCTGGCGCCATCAAATCTTCGTCAGCAGCGACGTACCAGGGAGTATAAATCAGCACAAGCATGATTGCTCTCAAGGTATTCGCCAGCAATTTGAATCCTATAATGCCTGTTGCTTTATAGAACAAGACATAACAAACAGTCCCTGCGGTAAGATAAATAGCCCAACTAGCCAGATAACCATAAATATCAACCATAACACTTGCCTTCCATCGTCACTGGTGTGAGTTTTATGCTTTCACCCAGCGGATTACATGTTCTTCGAGACCATTTTCGTGAACATTGTCTTCCGACAGAATACGACCGGTAATCGATATTCCCTTCTCTATCATAGCGGTACGATTCCCGGTGAGCAGCGGATGCCAATCGGGTAAAGGTCTGTCCAGAAAACGGAGTTTATAAGCGCAGGTTTCAGGAATCCAGTGTAACGCAGAGGGCAGATTCTCCATGTCGAGAACCAGGCAGTCAGGCACCTTGAATTGCCGCGTTTTGTAAGCTTTACACGTGCACTGATTCTGATTTAGATACCGACAGGCCACACGCGTAAACTGAACCTTGAGGCTGTCCACATCCTGTAATTTTTTCAGACAACAGCGCGCGCATCCGTCACACAACATTTCCCATTCCTGACGACTCAGCTCTGCCAGAGGGCGGAGCCAGAACTGATCTCTAATTTCGGTGTTGCTACTGTCAGTCATGATTCAACGCCGCTGTCAGGCATTCCTGAATCAAAGGGCGCTGCCAGGCTTTTTCGAGACTGGCGGGCCATCTGATCTGAGAGCCAGCTGAAGCAGAATCCGGGTTCAGATGAATCAATTGCACCAACTGCTTTTTTCGCGCCAGCAACTCCGATGCAATACCGGTAGATTCAGCAAGCTGTTCGATTTGATGCTGACAACGTTTTAACACCCGACGCTGTTCCTGAGTCAAAGGCAGCCCATCAACACGTTCCGCCTCATGTGAAGCGACCGGAATGGATTCGGCAATTAGAGCAAGTATTGCAGAGCTGTCCTGATGCTGCAGATTTCTCGAAATATCCTTGATTTGTCCCAGCTGTGCCCGATCAGCAGGTCTCTTTTCTGCCAACTCAATCAAGTCGGCGTCTCTGGCTATCCATGTTCGCGGTTTGTCACGAGACCGGGCTGTTTGTTCCCTCCAAACACATAAACGCTTAAGCACACCGAGTTGCTCGGAATTCAGGCGCCAGGCCGCACCCATGCCCAGATAGATATCATCCCACGCTGCCGGATCTTCAGCATTTTTGGCAACAAGACTCAGCTGATCACAATCAGTGCGAAAGTAATCAAAATAACCCTTCTGCTGCAACCTGTCTTTGAGTTCTGTGTAAATATCAGGCAAGTGAGCAACGTCTAACGCCGCATATAAAATCTGGTCCGCAGATAATGGCCTTCGCAGCCAATCAGATCGGGTCTCGGACTTCTCAAGCACAATGTCCATCAGTTTGAGCACAAGATTCAGATAACTCATGCTGAATCCAAACCCTAAAAATGCCGCTGCACGCTGGGTATCAAAAAGAGGTGCTGGCGCACATTTGAACTCGCTGTAAAACAATACGAGATCCTCGGAACATGAATGAATAATCTTTACTATCGCGGGATCTGTGAGGATTTCGACAAATGGTTGCCATTCTGTTAGCAACAAAGGATCAAGCAAAAAATTCTTACCAGCCTCACCGACCTGTATCAATCCAGACTTGGGATAAAAGGTACTTACCCTCATAAACTCCGTGTCTATCGCCAAATGGCTTGTACTCTTCCACTGATCACAAAGCTGTCTGAGCCTTTTATTGTCTACAACAAGCTCTGCACTCACATCCTCAGTCATTCATTTTCCCATAGAGCTGGATGGCTCAGCGTAATTGTTGACGTCCATTAAAAGCATGACTCAGCGTACCACCATCCACAAACTCCAGTTCACCACCTACAGGTACGCCATGAGCAATTCTGGAAAGCAACAAAGGTCGGTCCTTTAAAAGCCCGGCGATGTAATAGGCTGTGGCTTCACCTTCAATTGTCGGATTGTTTGCCAGGATGATCTCCTCCACGGGATGTCTTCCTAGCAGTGACATCAATGCATCGATTCCTATTTCCTGAGGACCAATACCATCAATCGGGGAGAGGTGACCGGACAGCACAAAATACAAACCCCGATAACTTCCGGTCTGCTCAATAGCCATCAGATCAGCCGGGGATCCAACGATGCATAGCAATCGCTGATCTCGTGAAGGATTGCTGCACAGCCCACAAAGTCTTTCCTCTGTCAAAACCCGACACTGCTCACAGTGACCAACGCGCTGCAACGCTGTTTCTACAGCCTCGCTTAGCCGTGCTGCACCTGCTCTGTTTCTTTCCAGCAGGTAAAGTGCCATGCGTTGCGCAGACTTTGGACCAACCCCGGGCAAGCACCTCAGGGACTGGATTAGTTCATCTACGATAGGGCTTTTCATGTCACCTCAAGTACTCATTGCGACCCTGAACGGCAGGGCAACAAAAAAATTTTCACAATCGGGTTTTGCATCAAAAAGGAAATTTGAAACCGTCTGGCATTTTGAAACCAGATGCCATCTGACTAAAGGAATCTCTGCTACCTTCGTCCAATTTTTTGACCGCATCATTAAATGCAGCGGCAATCAGATCCTCGATTATCCCCTTATCCTCCTGCATAAGTTCATCACTGAGCTCAATGCGACGCACATCGTAACGACCTCCGAGTTGCACCCTCGCCAGCCCTGCACCAGCCTCGCCAGTTACAACACGTTTAGCAGCCTCTTCCTGAGTTCTTTGCATTTGCTCCTGCATTTTTTTTGCCTGGCTTAAAAGTTCGTTCAAGTCATTCATCGGTAACTCCTGTTTAAGTCAATTCAATACATTTCTGCAGGGCAATAAAAGGTGATTCAGCTTAGCGTTACTCGCGAAATTTCTAATGAGTCGTCATCAATTTTGGCGTCAAATCCAGCCACCAGCGCCATGACACCAACATCCTGATAAAAGCGTTGATGTAATGCCTCAATTGCTGCTGCTTTTTCGCGTCTGCGCCGCTCGGCCGGTGTTTCAGCAGCTACAGGTCCTATGCTGATCTCGACACCGACAGAACGCCCAAGGCTCTCCGAAAGTGCATGCGCAATAATCTCAGCATGCTCTGAGCTATACAAAGCACTTTGCTGCTGATCAAGTACCAGAACAAACCTGTCAGACTCTGCGGAAGCGGGCACACAGTTCCATAAAATGTTCCCACTGATACCAGATAAACCGCACTCCGAAACCAACTTATACCAATCGATAACGTCTGGTTTCACGGCACTTTTTATGGGCTCCGCATCATCAGTTATTGCGATATCAGGCGGTTTAACCGATTGTAGATCAACGGTCGATTGAGTCAGCTCAGGCTTTTTTTTTTGCTCAGTGTCGGCATCTCGAGCCATAAATACGTCAGGACTGAATGCATACATGCGCAGAAGTGCCATGTTAAAACTCATTTTCCTATCGGGACTAACCATCAACTCCTGCAACGCTTGCAGACCGATCTGATAATACAGTTGGGCATCTTCGGGACTCAACGAAGCGGCTAACCCGATAACACGATCTCGATCACCCTCGCTGTTATCAACGGCTTCCGGCACTAATTGCGCCAATGTGATGCGATAGAACACGCTCAACATGTGTTCCAGTAATCGCTGGTAGTCGGGATTGTTCTCCGCTGCGATTCCCTGCAGCCTTACGATTTCCATTGGATTACGACTGGCTAGCGCTTCTATCAGCAAAAAAATCAGTGTGAAATCTGGTGTCCCCAATAAACTAGCAACAGAGATCGACTCTACTCTGCCCCCGCCGTAGGAAATACTTTGATCCAGCAAGGTCAACGCATCACGCATGCTGCCCCCAGCAGCGCGTGCCAGTTGCCAGAGCGCATCTTCTTCATAATCTATCTGCTCTGAAGCAAGCACTGTCTTCAGGTACCCGACAATCTGTGCCGGGGCAAGATTCTTCAAATGAAACTGCAAACAACGGGAAAGAACCGTAATTGGCAATTTTTGAGGATCAGTTGTTGCCAGCAAAAATTTTACATGCGCAGGCGGCTCTTCAAGCGTTTTGAGCAACGCATTAAAGCTGTGTGACGACAACATGTGAACTTCGTCGATAAGGTAAACCTTGAAGCGGCCTCGCGCGGGAGCATACTGCACGTTTTCCAGTAACTCTCGGGTATCTTCAACCTTCGTGCGTGATGCTGCATCAACTTCTATGAGGTCGATAAATCGTCCCTCAGAGATTTCTCTGCAAGCATCACATTCACCGCACGGCGTCGCGGAAATTCCCAATTCACAATTCAGGCAACGGGCCAGAATTCTGGCGACAGTAGTTTTGCCAACCCCCCTGGTTCCGGTAAACAAGTAGGCATGATGAAGCCGTTTGTTTTCAAGCGCGTGAATCAGCGTCTGCAAAACATGCGTCTGCCCTGCCATTTCACTGAAATTTTTAGGCCGCCATTTGCGGGCCAGAACTTGATATGTCATGCGCCGTGTGGGACTCGAATAAAGTTGCTGGCGGTATTGTATTGCAATAATCGCGCTAACATCACCTTAATTTGAATCATGACAACAGAGGGGAACCAGCAAGATGGTGGCACCCCCTGCCAGCCACACCACGGCACATGCGTCCGCTGCTACCGTTGCTCCCTTCCGGGCCTGGCGGGGTTTACAGCGTATCATTGCGCGGGGACCGACAAGGGATACCATAAAGCCTGTTAACAGCGAAATAGTGCTAGATAGCTGCGCCCAGGGGCGGCATTATCATTAAATCGCAGGATTGAATCAAGCATAAACAAAATTCATTATTCAAGGCCCAGGGCCAGAAGACGGGTATCAGGGCCAGCACCTGCCGCAACAACGATGTACTGTTTGCCATTGACCATATAGCTCATTGGGGTGCCCATTGGAGGTAAAGGCAAATCAAGCTCACTGATCACATCGCCGTTGGTTTTATCAAAAGCACGCATCACGGGTCTTGATTCATCAAGCTGGGCGACAAACAGGAGTGATTTGGTTAACAAAGGCCCATGTCTGCCAAAGCTGCCGACCGGGCCCGGGTCAGGAATGCCCATCTGGATCAATCGTTGTTGAATTCCCCGACCATGCGGCACCATCCACAAGTGCTCACCTTTGTTAAGATCAATCGCAGTGATTCTCGCATAGGGTGGCTTGATCAGTGGCAAACCCTGAGGACCGCTCACTGTAAAACTGCGGTCTCTGATGTAACCAAAGTCTGACTCTCCCTCTGTAGGTTTGCGCAAGCGCACAAATCGTGGCGCCGAGAATGACGGTATGTACATGACTCCTGTTTCAGGATCCACTGCTGCTCCAGTCCAGGTTACACCACCGCTATATCCAGGGAAAACAATGACGCCACGCTCACTTGGTGGCGTAAACAAAGGGCCGTAGTCGATATTCCGGATGAGTTCCAGCGCCTGCTGACGCAATTCAGGAGTAAAATCGATCAAGGTACTGTCGGAAATGCCCTGGGATTCAAAGGGTGGGGGCTTGATTGGAAATGGCTGCGTCGGTGAAGAGCGTTCACCTGGCACCGTCGATTGAGGCACTGGACGCTCTTCGATAGGCCACACCGGCTCGCCGGTGAGGCGGTCAAATACGTAAACAAATCCCTGTTTGCTGGTTTGAGCCACGGCTTTAATCTGGCGGCCGTCAACTTCGATATTGAGCAGATTTGGTGCAGCCGGCAGGTCATAGTCCCATAATCCGTGATGTACCATCTGGAAATGCCAGACTATCTCTCCTGTTGCAGAATCCAGACACACCAGACTCTCAGCATAAAGATTGTCACCCAGACGGTGCGCGCCATACCAATCATTATTTGGGGTACTGGTAGGCAGGTAAACGTATCCAGTTTCCGGATCTGCACTCATAGTTGTCCAGACATTGGTCGCACCGGCAGTTCGCCAGGCTTCGTTTTCCCATGTCTCCGCGCCGCGCTGCTCTTGCTGGGGCACTGTATGAAAAATCCACTTTTGCTCTCCTGTGCGGGCATCGTAGCCTCGCACGTGTCCCGGTGGCAGCTGATCCTGAAACAGCGGCCCATCACTGATCGAAGAGCCAACAACAATGACATCGTTGATTACTGTAGGCGGAGAAATGGATCCGTAAAGTCCGGTCCGGGTATCTCTACCCAAGCCGAGCTTCAAGTCGACTGCACCGTCCGAGCCAAAGCTAGTATCCGGCAGACCGGTTTTTGCATTGATAGACCACAACTGCCCATCGTTGGCAGCCATCAGAATACGGCCGTCGCCACCATCATCCCACCAGGAAACGCCCCGATGATTATTATCAAAATTAGGATGCCTGCCGCGCTGCCATGAACCGGTATCAAATACCCATAATTGCTTACCACTAACCGCATTAATGGCGGCCACCATTCCGAGAGATGTGCTGACGTACAGCACGCCATTGATCATGATGGGTGTTGACTTGTACTCACCTGCACTGGCGCGTTCATCAGCCCGGAATACTGCATTGTCCGGCGTTTCCCATGACCAGAGAATTTTCAACTGCTGAACATTGTCAGCATTAATCTGATCCAGAGCTACATATTTGCTGGAGGCAAGATCGCTGCCGTAGGCAGTCCACTGCACATCACCCGTACTGACGGGCAATGTATCCTGTGCAAACACACTGCCCGTTAGTGCCGCTCCCATGACAATGGTTGCAGCCAACTGCTTAGAACAGAAGCTGGTTACCCGCTCAAGGCAACGCATAGGTAACCAAGCTGGACTCAGTGCCGCCACCAAGAGCAATGGCAATATATTGCTTCCCACCAGCCATATAGGTCATCGGGGTAGCACTCGGCACTGACGGCAGCTCGAATTCATGAACCACCTCACCCGTGGCTTTATCAAATGCACGCATGACAGAACGGCGACCATCCTGCTGTGCTATGAACAACAAGGTTTTAGTCAAGACAGGACCCGTTCTTGATGTTGAACCCACTGGACCCGGATCGAGGATACCAAGGTCAATGATACGCTGACGGATGCCCTCTCCGTGCGGAACCATCCAGATATGATCACCGGTATTCAGATCAATGGCCGTCAGACGGCCGTAAGGTGGTTTTGTCAACGGCAGGCCTTGAGGCCCATTAACTGAAGTCACTCCACCACGAACATAGTTGAAGTCAGAATTGCCCTCTTCGGGTTCAACCAACTGCACAACAATTTCCGAGGTAGCTGAGGGTATATACATAATTCCTGTATCAGGATCTACTGCTGATCCCTGCCAACCACCACCACCTGCCCATCCCGGCAGATTAATAGTGCCCCGCAAAGAGGGCGGCGTAAACAAGGGACCGTAGTCAAAACGCTCTATATTTGCGAGCGCTTCAGCGCGCAATTCGGGAGTAAAATCAACCAGTGTCTCATCCGAAATGCCTTGCAGATCAAAAGGTGCCGGGCGAGTAGGATGTGGCTGTGTTGGTGACGCGCGTTCCCCCGGAACATTGGATGGTGGCACAGGTCGATC
>CANHAR010000047.1 GCA_947458495.1 Gammaproteobacteria bacterium
GGCTGACCGCGACACCCAGGCGCAGTGGCAGCTTGGCCAGGCCGCCATCTGGCCGGATCTGGCACGTGGATTTGAAGGGGACGATGAAGCCCGTTTTGACAACCCGAACTGGCACTGGATTGATGGAGCCTGGTTGCGCGATGAGGCTGTGCGTCAAGGCAATGTCTATGTCAACACCGAACCTTTCCCGGACGTCGCCGGTGTTCCTGCCGAGCAAATTCAACAGCGATCGCAAGTGGATAACGTGGCCAACGGTCTGGATTTTGCCATCTATCAGCTGCAAAACGCCTCCGACCCCGCTGAAAAAGCCGTCGCATTGAGCTGGCTGCTGCACCTGATCGGCGATATTCATCAACCACTGCACACCGGCGCGCTGGTGTCGGAGAGCCTGTTTCCAGAGGGCGACCGCGGTGGCAATGGCATACGTCTGAGTGTCGGCAATCTGCATTCGGCATGGGACCGTGCGCTTCGCGAGACACCGGTGTCACAGTCACTGCCGCTGCTGATCAACATGGGCACAGAGTTCTCCGCGGATCCTGCACAACTTGAATTCCATCCAACCCGCTGGTTACAGGAGAGTCGTGACATCCTGCAAAGCACGGTCTACCCGGAATCAATTACCAGCCTTGTAGTGCGCAGCGAACGTACTGGCGATGAACTGGAAACCGTAACGCTGACTGATGCGTATCAGGAAGAGATGCGCATCATCGCCACCCGGCGACTTGCCGAAGCCGGCGCGCGAATTGCCCGTACTCTGGAAAATTTATGACCACTCAGTCTTTGCTGAAAACTTCATCGTGTTTGCTGGCAACCGCGTGTGCCTGCAGTCCGTTATTAGCCGCTGAGCCGGTGTTGATAGAAAAGCCCCTGTGGGAACTGGGTCTGGGTGGCGGCGTGCTGGTGCAGCCGCATTACCCGTCATCGGATGAAACTCAGACGCGCGGTCTCGGCTTGCCATACATAGTTTATCGCGGAGATGTTCTGCGCATCGGCGACGGTGGTGCAGCGCGCGCGGTAGCCTCCGAGAACGGCAATTATGAGCTGTCGATGTCATTTGCCGCGGCATTTGATTCAGAGAGTGAAGGCAACGAATTGCGCGAGGGCATGCCGGACCTGGACTTTATATTTGAAGTCGGCCCGCAGCTGGTTTTTAACCTGCAGAAATTCAAGTTCAGCGATACCAGCCGCTCGGAAATTCAGCTGGCGCTGCAGACACGTGCGGCATTCTCAACGGATTTTGGTAGTGTTGACCATCATGGTTATGTGTTTGAACCCATGCTGCGTTACCGGCATTACGGTGCATTCCATCCGCAGCTGGAAGCCACAGTATCACTGAAACCTTTGTGGGCGACCCGCGACGTTCATGGCTATTTTTTTGATGTCAGCAATGAGTTCAGTCAGCTGGATCGCTCCACATATCGTGCGCGGGGTGGTTATTTTGGCACCGGATTAAATTTTTCCGGCACCTGGCACATCAGCAACAAAGCACGCATGTTTGCCAGCATTCAGACCAGTTTTCATCACGGCGCTGCAAACATTCGCAGCCCGCTGTTTGAAAACAAGTTTAATGCCGGTTTTGGTCTTGGCCTGATCTGGTCGCTGCGCGAAAGCGAACAAAAAGTGATGCGGCCTTAGGAAATCGACACCAGGAAATCCTGTTTATGGCAGAGCCATTAAAGAACCTCTACGGCACGGATGTGCCCCGGCGCATTGCTGCAATGATCACTCAGGCGCATCCGGCTTTTGACGCACAGAAGTTTCTGGATTTTGTGCTTCCAGGCTATGAGGCGCTGGAGTTGATGCCGCGCGGCTGGCACATGGCCGATGGTCTGCATCATGCGCTACCGAAGGATTATGAACAGGCTGTTGATATCCTGCTGGCATCGTTACCGCCACCACGCCCTGATGTCGCGGTGAATTCTGCGACTGAAGATCGCGAAGGCAATACGCTGGCACCGTTTTTGTTTATGCCTCATACGTTTTTTGTGGCACGTTACGGTCTGGCACATTTTGAGGCCTCCATGCGTGCGCAATACGAACTCACACAGCGTTTCACCGCCGAATTCAGTATCAGACCATTTCTGCTGCAACACACCGAAGCGACTCTACGCACACTGGAGAGCTGGCTGAAGGACCCCAGCGAACACGTCCGCAGGCTTATTTCAGAAGGTACAAGGCCGCGTCTTCCGTGGGCTGGCCGACTGCCGGTTTTCCAGAAAAATCCGGCCCCGGTGATCGCGTTGCTGGATGCTCTCAAGGATGACAGTTCGCTTTATGTACGCCGCTCAGTTGCCAACAATCTGAACGACATCGGCAAAGACAATACTGACATCATGCTGGACACTGCCGAGCGCTGGCTGCGTGACGCGCCCGCGCCTCGCGCCTGGCTGGTGAAACATGCCTTACGCGTTGCGGTCAAGGATGCTCATCCACGGGCGTTGGCACTGCTGGGATTTGGTCAACAGGCACAGGTGCAGATTAATGACGCCAGCGTAAGCCCAGCCAGCGTTCGTGAAGGTGACTCGGTTACCTTGTCCTGTGCAGTGCAGAGTCTTGCCTCCGTCCCCCAGACGCTGTTGATAGACTTTGTAGTGCATTACGTCAAAGCCAATGGCAGCAGTCGTCCCAAGGTTTTTAAACTCACTGCCTGCGAACTGGAAGCCGGCCAACAGATAAACCTGCGCAAATGTTTGTCACTGGCAGCGATGACAACACGACAGCACTATGCCGGCGAACACAAAGTAGAACTGCTGATCAACGGACAACACCTTGCCCTGGGCAGTTTTATACTTGAGTAAGCAGCCGATGCCGGCGCATAAACGATTGATCCAGATAATCCTTCCAGCGACCGAGCAAGGGCGCTGATAACTGGCCACCCAATACAAACCTGCCGTAACTCATCAATGCGCCACCATTGCCGGTTGCCAACAGTGCCAGTGCATTGGACTGAGGTTTATACTCAAGCAAAGTGTGTCCACTAACAGCAGCGCGAAGATTATGCGCAAGCACCGGGCCATGTCGCACTGAATACACACCCGATCGCAAACTGCCGGCCAGTGAGGCGGCATCTCCGGCGACAAACACCCGCGCATCACTGCTGCGCAAACAGCGGTCGACTTTGATAAACCCCTGGCTGTCACACGTCAGTGCGCTACGTGAATACCAAGGCAATGCGCTGGCACCGGTGGCCAATATCAAGGCATCAATACGCCTGAGTGGCAACTCCCCTGCAAACGCCTGCTGATGCATAACAGCATCCACGCGGCTGTGTTCATAAACTGCTATGTCCGCGCGCGCAAGCCATTGCAGCGCCAGCGTGCGTAATGCCGGCCCGTGGGATTGCAGCAGATCACCGCTACAGGCCAGACTCAGTTCACACGCTGGAAACTGTTGCCTCAGCGCCATACCCAGTTCAAATGCCGCTGCACCGCCGCCCAGCACCATCACACTGCTTGGCATCTGTGTCTGCCAGTGCTGCCACTGATGAATAAACTCCGGGAACGGCTTGGCAGGCAAAATGCTCACTGAACCATCCAGCTGCGCGGGCGCCACCGGTTGTGACCCGGTATTGATGGATAACAGCTGATAATGCAGATGCTCGCCGTTATCCAGCTCCACCCGCTGTTGCTGACTGTCCAAGGCAGTGACGGACGCCTGAAGCAACGTGATGCCCAGGCGCTGGCATAAGGGTAACAGCGCAATTGCGCACGTGTTTAACTCAAACCGCCCGGCAATCAGACCGGGCATCATGCCAGAGTACCAGGCTTTGCTACCTGAGCTGATCAGCACTGTTCCCGCCGGCGGTTGCCAACCTGCCTCAATCCACAAGCGCAACATCACCAGGTGCGCGTGACCTGCGCCAGCAAGCACTACTGGGTACGAACGTCCAACGGCATCAGGCGGCTGCACAGACTCTGCATCAGACAAAATCATGGTCAGAAAGACACTCCGGGATTACACTGAGGCACTCATCTTAACCGAGTGCGGTCACTGCGACGACTGTTTGCCTGATGACCGCGGCTTGCATAACAATCACGGAACACATGGCATGAAGCGCACGACGCACTGGATAGATTTTCGCAGCGATACTGTTACCCGCCCGACCCCTGCCATGCGTCAGGCCATGTTTGACGCCGAGGTAGGTGATGACGTCTGGGGCGAAGACCCCACGGTCACACAACTCGAGCAGACACTGGCATCGATGGCCGGCAAAGCGGCGGGGCTGTTCCTGCCCTCCGGCACACAATCCAATCTGGTGGCGCTGCTGACGCACTGTGGTCGTGGTGACGAGTTTATCGTCGGCGATCAGGCGCACACTTACAAATACGAAGGCGGTGGCGCTGCAGCACTGGGCAGCATACAGCCGCACCCGCTGCCCATGACGGCCATCGGCGGGCCCGACCTGCAGGACATCGAGCACGCCATCCGGCCGGACAACATTCACTTTTCCCGCACACGGCTGTTGGCACTGGAAAACACTGTGCATGGCAAAGTGCTGCCACTGGATTACATGACCCGCGCCTATGCACTGTGCCAGCGCCACGGCCTGCAACTGCACCTGGATGGCGCGCGTGTCTTTAATGCATCGGTCGCGCTGGGCTGCAGCCTGATTGACATCACCCGCAATGCCGATACGGTGTCTATTTGCCTTTCCAAAGGTCTGGGCACACCGGTGGGCTCTGTGTTGGTGGGCTCCACGGAATTTATCCACACCGCGCGGCGTTGGCGCAAAGTCACCGGCGGCGGAATGCGTCAGGCGGGTATTCTGGCCGCTGCAGGCTTGTATGCGCTTGAACATCATGTTCAGCGCCTGGCGGATGATCACCGGCGCGCCCGCTCGCTGGCCGAACGACTGCTGCGCGCCGGTTACATTCTTGAGCCCCCACAAACCAATATGCTGTTTGTTGATGCCGGGGAACTGGATCGGACGGCGTTGTCGGCGTGGCTGCAAGAACATGGCGTGAAAGCCGATTGCCTTGGCCGTGACAATATCCGTCTGGTCACCCATCTGGACATCCATGACGATGATATTGAACATGCGGCGCGGGTGTTTGAGCAATTCCGGACCCGTGCGTAAATCTCGGTTTTAACATGAGTCACAGCCTTAACATGAGTCACAGCCTTAACATGAGTCACAGCCTTAACATAAGTCACACCCGTAACACGAGTCACACCCATAACAACAGGACGGCACCACTTATGACGCTCAGAAACCCGTGGAATACATTCATGCTCAGTGTTGCGCTGGCACTGACAACCCTGTCAGGACTGGCCAGCGGTGCTCACGCGCAACGAGATAGCACAGATGATGAAAGTCTGATCACCGACCCCCGTGTGCAACACCGCAGTTATGTGTTTGCACCCACCGGCGAGACTCTGCCCTACGCCGTGTTTGTGCCGTCGAGCTATCGCGCCGGCACGCCGGCACCTTTGCTGGTGTCTCTGCACGGGTTGGGACGCACCTACGACTGGCTAATGGGCTATCAAGGGTTTCTGGATTATGCGGAGGAGTATGGATTTGTGGTGGTGACACCGCTGGGTTACATCCGCCGCGGCTGGTATGGGTCAAGACCAACCGAGATTGCACAGATTGCTGAGTACAGCGAACAGGATGTCATGAATGTTATTGCGTTGATGCAGGACGAGTTCAGCGTTGACCCGGCACGGCTGTTCCTGTGGGGGCATTCCATGGGGGGTGCCGGCACCTATCAACTGGCCGTGAACAATCCGGGCATGTTTGCAGCGCTGGCGGTCGCCGCGCCCGCTCCGCGCACTGATCTGAGCCCCAATGTCCTGCAAGCGGTGCGCGATACACCCATTCTGGTGATTCAGGGCACTGCCGATGAACTGGTGCCGGTCGAACTTACTCGCAGCTGGGTTGCCGGCATGCGCAGCTTGGGCATGCAGCATGTTTACATCGAGCTGGAGGGCGCAGATCACACCGATTTTATCGCCAGCAACCGGGACAACATGCGCAAAGTCATGAGCTTTTTCGACATTGTCAGCAAGCCATAACGCCTGTTGTTAACGAAGCAATGGCAACGCAGGTAGCAAACCAAAGAGCGTCAGCGAGGCAGCCAGTGCGAGGCAAAAACGGGCGCAAAAGCGCAGTTTACAAACACGTAAATGAGCATTGTTGGCCTGTTTTTAACGCCGCAATGGCAACGCAGGTAGCTCTTCCTCAGGCCGGCCATTCCGGCCAGGATTCTTCCAGATGTTCATAGTCCAGCCATGGCACCTTATGCGAGGTCCAGATGGCGCGCAGCGGACGCACACCGGGATCATCATCCAGGGTGGCCACGCGCACAATCATGTACGGCAACGCGGGCTTTTCAGCGACCAGCTGCGACCCGCACACCGAACAGAAATGGCGGATTTTGCCAGGCGATGATTCATAGTGAGAAAGCTTGTCCTCTCCCGCCACCCATCTGAAGTGTTCACGCAGAGCAACGCCGGAGGTATTAAACGCCGCCGCGTTAGCCTTGCGACAAGTGTAACAATGGCAGTGACTTAAGGGTTTATCAAACGCGTCAACCTCGTACACCACGGCTTTGCACAAACAACTACCTTTCATTTGTTTGCTCCTGTATCCACCTTGAACCAGAATTCTATCTCGTCGGTCTCCACATCAAACGTTGCGGCATGCGAAGTCCTCTGATTGGAATTAGTGCAGCAACTCGCCCCGATCCTGCATCAGCAAGTCAATTTCTGCGGCACTGAAGTGATAGTCCTTGCCGCAGAACTCACAGGCTATATTCACCGAACCTTGCTCGGCAACAATACTGTCAACCTCTTGTTTGCCGATGGAAATCAACGCCCGCGCCGTGCGCTCACGTGAGCAGCTGCACTGGTAATAAAACGGCCGGGGCGTAAACAATTCGACTTTTTCCTGATGATAGAGTCGGTGTAACAGATCCTCGTTACTGAGTTCATGCAACTCCGCAGCGGTAATGGTTTGACCCAGCGCCAACAGATGTTCCCAGGAATGCGCACGCTCTTCGCTGTCAGTAAAGCGCGCTGACGGCAGTTGCTGCAACATAAAACCACAGACCTGCTGCTCATCGGCGGCAAAATAAAACCAGGACTGCAATTGCTCGGACTGTTCAAAGTAGGTTTTCAGGGAAGCGGCCAGCGAGCCGCCCTCCAGAGAAACAATGCCCTGGTAGGTATCCGCATGACGGGAATCCACGGTGATTACCAACACGCCGTTGCCGGTTAATGCATCAAAATCCTGCTGCTGTGGCAGCTGCTCGTATCGCGCGATACCACGCAGCGCTCCTTCGCTGGTGCACTCGGACATAATCAGACTTAACTCGCCATCGCCACGCACCTGTAGCACCAGCCGGCCTTCATATTTAATTGTTGAACCGAGCAAAGCGGCTGCTGCCAGAAACTCGCCCAGCAGTTTACGCACAGAGGGTGGGTAGGCATGATTGTTCACGGTATCTGTGTAACTGCGTGTCAGGCGGACAATTTCACCGCGCACATCGGCGTCGGAAAACAGAAATCGCTGACAAAAATCTGGCAGGCTGGATTCCGGTTGATCTGTTTCGGAATCGGATTTGAACTGCGACATGAACTTCCCCGGTTATCTTCTAAGAAGCAGCATTTTACGTTGCCGCCTGATCGATTGCACGGTCAGTGTCATTCTGCTGTAATTCTTCGCAAATTTGTTTCGGAAGACCGTGACCATGGCATCGATATCAAACAGCATTCGCAGTTTGCAGATCAGCAAAATACAGACCGCTCTCATCAGACCTTATGTTGGTTATGTGCTGTTGCTCGTGACAGTGTTGCTGCCCACCGCGGCGAATGCACATGACATGACCGAGATTGCGCGTGAACGCATGGCCGAAGGCGGTTTTCTGAATGTCATGTGGACCGGCGCTGAACATATGTTGAGTGGTTACGACCACCTTCTGTTCTTGCTGGGAGTGATGTTTTTCCTGACACGCCTGCGCGATATTTTTCTGTTCGTGACCGCGTTTACGCTGGGCCACACCATCACATTGATCTTTGCCACATTCGCTGGCATTACCGCCAATCACTATCTGATTGATGCAGTCATTGCAATCACGGTTGCCTACAAAGGTTTCGAGAATCTGGATGGATTCAAACGCTGGTTCGGCACCAATGCCCCCAACCTGCTGCTTATGGTGTTTATCTTCGGATTGATTCACGGCTTTGGTTTATCTGCGCGCCTGCAGGCAGTGACTTTGGCTGACGACCCTGCCCTGCTCGGCAAAATCCTGATGTTTAATCTGGGCGTGGAAGTGGGGCAGATTATTGCGCTGATGATTATGGCGGTGGCTATCCGCAGCTGGCAGCAGGTCAAAGCTTGGCCGCTTATCAGCCAGGCGTGTAATACCGCGCTGGTCATCGCTGGCGCGGGCCTGTTGGTTTACCAGTTAGATGGCTACGTTAACGATCTCCGCCAGCGCTCTGCGCCGTCGTTTGAAGTCTTCACGGACATCGATCAAGTCATGGGACGGCTGATTGCGGCTGACGAATCAGCAGGCAACGCCGCGGTGGCGGATCTGGAAATTCAGGTATTCAACCTTGACAACCAGCGAACCGAGTTCCTGCGCACCGACAGCCAGGGCTGGTTCGCTTTCAGTGGCGACAGCACGGCACGTTACCAGCTGAGCACCACCGACAATAACGGTCGGCTGGCACAAACCGAGGTCATCATGGGATCCGCCGCGCCGTCACATGACGATGAGCTGCATATTCCGTTTTATGTGTATATCGCGTTGGTGATGTTGCTGAGTGCAATTCCGGCGCGGCGCTTGCGGCACTGATCGCATTGTCATTTGCACCATTGCGCACAATATCCACCACATTGGCGATCAAACGGTTACCTGTTCCCGACTCCATGGTCATCAACGACTCCGGGTGAAATTGCACTGCCATCCACGGCAGAACCTTGTGCGCCACAGCCATGACACAGGGCTCTGGCAACTCAGTATGGGCAATGATCTCCAGACATTCAGGCACCTTGTTTGCGTGCAGCGAATGATAACGCCCGGCCTTAATTTCACGCGGCAAACCCGCAAACAAGGCATGCCCCTGATGCGAAATCAAACCCGGTTTGCCGTGCACGGGCTGTTCAAGCACGGCGAGTGTGCCACCGGCATATTCCACCATCGCCTGCAATCCCAGACAGACGCCAAATACCGGAACGCTGAATTGCTCACACAAAGCCAAAGTGGCTGCACAATCAAAATCTTGTGGGCGGCCGGGACCCGGAGACAGAATGACCAGATCCGGCAAATTGTCTTCTGGGTTCTGACGCAATAATTGTTGTGCGGCCATTGGCCGCAGCGTCTGCAATTGCACGCCTTGCGCGCGGAACGCCGACGCCAGGGTCAGTACAAACGAGTCCTGATGATCAATCATCAATGCGCGCAGCGGCTTTGCCGGCGCACTTGCATCTGAAAGGCTCACACAGTGCATTCCCTCCATGGCCGAAGACGTGGATGTCCGATCTGCGACACTAGTTTTATTGGTAAGCGCCTGTGTATTGGCCGCCTTTAATACATCAAGCAAGGCAGAGGCTTTAAGCCGGGTTTCTGCTTCTTCCGCGAGCGGATCTGAGTCCATTAACAAGGTAGCGCCCACCCGCACCCGCGCGGTATTTTTGTGCAGATGCATAGTCCGCAGCGTTAAACCGGTATCCAGACTGCCATCAAAACCCAGGCATCCAAACGCACCGCCATACCAGCCACGCGCAGTTTTTTCATGATTTTCAATGAACTGCATGGCGCGCAGTTTAGGCGCACCCGTCACCGTCACCGCCCAAGTGTGTGTCAGAAACGCATCGAGTGCATCAAAGGGCGACTGCAGTTTTCCTTCGACGTGATCAACGGTATGAATCAGACGCGAATACAATTCTACCTGGCGCCTGCCAATGATCTTGACAGAACCTGGCGCACATATGCGGCTCTTGTCATTGCGATCAACGTCGGTGCACATCGACAATTCTGCTTCGTCTTTTTCGGAGTTCAGCAGCTCGCGTATCTGCGCGGCATCCGCCAACGCATCGGCGCCGCGTTTGATAGTGCCGGAGATTGGACAAGACTCAACACGGCCGTCTTTTACACGCACAAACATCTCCGGTGACGCAGAGATCAGAAACTCCTGCTGTCCGAGATTGATCAATGCACCATAAGGCGCCGGGTTGCTTTCTTTGAGTAAGGTGAATAACACACTTGGTAGCGCGTCTGACATGATGCTGAAAGTCTGGCCGGGAACCGCCTCAAACAAATCACCACGCGCAAAGTATTCACGTGCTTTTTCAACAACTGCCGCATACTCGCCAGGCACGTGATCCGACACAACATCAAGGCTTTTTTGCGCATCCTGCTGGCCTGCATGTTGTGTAAAACAGAACTCGCTGTGCAGCTCAGTGTTCACTTGTCGTTTTAAACCACCGGTCGTCTGCAGACGCCCGTGTTGATCGGCGCACACAAAATCGTACGAGTGGAGCGTGCCTGCACCTGTGTGTGGATCATGAAGCAGAATTTCATCCGGCAGATATAACACCAGATCACGCTGCTGTTCAGTGCGCGGCAAGCGTAGTTGAATGGCTTCCAGCTGAAACGCAAGATCATAGGCAAACGCGCCATATAGGCCGAGAAAGTGATCCTCATCTGACAAAAAATGAGCAATCAGAGCACGCAGCATGGTGAACAATCCGGGGCGGCGAGTGCGCATTTCTTCTGACTCGTCATCAGCGGGCCGTACGGCCCCCGACCGCAACCCACGTGCATCAGAAGCAGTGATGCTTGCCACAATCACCGTATCAGCAGAACTCAGGCTGACTTGCGCGAGGTCTTGCAGCGCCTCATAAAATGTCGGCAACAAGATCTCTCCACGGGCATTTAATGCACGAATCGTCAGCTGATGGTGACGCGCAGAGATTTTAATGGGAGGATTGACCAGCAGCAGATCACGCTTCTGGTAACGCCCGGGGTATTCACTGGCGCAACTCAACAGGACACCGGGATGGCTATCCAGCAACTGAAGACGTTTGTGAAATTCTTGTGCACCGTCACAGCTACGTGACTGGCGCGTGATGCTCACACCACCGGCGCTGGTGTAACGACAATAGGTTAGAACTGACATACAGCATTCCTCTTGTGCAAACGTGTTTAACCACAAGTTTTTGTGGTCACTCGCGAGAGGAAGGTTGCGTTGATTTTTGCTGTCAGATTTGAATCAGTGATATCAGATTCTGAATTTTTTGCATGCATCAGGCCGCCTTCCCGTCGGGGGCAGCCTGAAAAACTTACTGATGATTCTGTGAGTTTTTCTGGCGGCCCGCGGAGCTAAGCCACCAGAAATACACACATTGAAATTTGGCGATAATGTTCATGGCGCGCAGTGTGCTCCAGCCCGGCAAAATTTGTCAACCAGCAAAAACTGTTTAAATACAGACAAGCTGTTCTGCAATCACATCTATTTCAAACGCAATGGCGTTACCAAAATTGAGTCCCGGCACCAGGCTGCGCGCGGGTAATGATGCTCCGTGCCTGTCAAAAAATTCACGATAGAGTCTGTTCATGACGCCCAGATTGGCAGGATCAGTGACGTACACCGTGGCGCGCTGTATGTGTGCAACACTGCTGCCCGCCTGCGCAAGCACACGCTCCAGCCGTGACAAAGCCTCCAGCATTTGTGCTTCAAAATCCGGAGCAGGCGCAGCGGATGCGGGATCCACACCAATCTGCCCCGAGACAAATACCAGGCCGTTACTGATGCGCGCCGCCGCATACATCGCGCCGGGAGCCGGCTCCAATGCAGCAATATCCATTGCCGAACAGATGGCATCATGGTCGGCGGCTTGAACTGCACTGGCACCACTTGTTATCAATACCGCCAGCAGCCATGCCTGAGACTTAAGTAGTCGTTTCATCATTTGATGCTTACCAGGCGATTGTGTTGCCGTCATAGTTGAGGAATTTGCCGCTCTCCGCGCTACCCGCCGTTTGAATGCGTTGCAGCATCCCCGTCACGCTGGTATGCACGTCAATCTGCGCATTGGGGCCACCCATATCGGTCTTTACCCAGCCGGGGTGCAGCGGCAGCACGATGAACTGTTCCCTTGCGAGATCAACGGCCAGTGATTTCACCGCCTGATTCAGACCGGCCTTGGCGCTGCGATAGAGGTATGCCCCACCACCGCTGTTATCAGCAATCGATCCCATGATGGAACTTAAAAAAGCAATCCGCTTGTCAGTGCCCCGGCGCAGTGCTGGCAAAAGTGCCTGAGTCAGCATGATGGGTGCAATCAGATCTACCAACATCACTTCTTCCCAGTCTGCCGTGCGTAACTGACCCAGACTAGCCTGGCGCGGCCCGAAGATGCCGGCATTGTTGATCAGCACATCAACAGGCGTGGTACCCACCTGCCCGGCAAATGTATTGATACTGTTCTCGTCAGATAAATCCAGTGGCAATAGTGTGAGTTGGCTGTTGGTCTGCTGCATGGCCTGCAGCGCTGGCTCGGTGCGAGGATCACGCGCGGTCGCCACCACGGTGTGCCCCTGCGACAACAACTGCCTGACAAACTCCAGGCCAATACCTTTGTTAGTACCTGTAACCACGTAACGCGACATCACTGCTCTCCTGAAATCCAACGTGCAAATATTCAATTCCGGGATGTTACTGCAGATCACGCCTTAGCACGACGACCTGAACCTCCTTTCGATCATTGAGCCAATGGTACGTAAAGCACTGGGGCAAACTGGCGGATGCAGACCGGCCGCATCCACTGCGGTGGCAACCGGAGCTGCGCAACTCACCCTCGCGGCGTTGCCGCTCGGAGTTCGGACAGTGCTCGCTCTTGTTCGGTTGCCACCGCAGTGGATAAGCGCGGCCTGATTGGTCTGCATGCGCCAGTTTGCCCCAGTGCTCTTTAGTGCAGCGACGCGTCGCGTTAACTTGAGCAACGGGGAGGCAGCGTGGTAACGGACTAATCAGGCCGCGCTAATCCTCTGCCGGGTTGCCCGAAAAAGCGTGAGCACTGTCCGAGTTCGCAAGGCGCGCAGCGCCTGAGGACGAGTTGCGCAACGCCGGGCAACCCGTCAGAGGATGCGGCCAGTCCGTTACCACGCTACCTCCCCGTTGCGGCTGTTCATGAATCAACACGAACGCCTGGCATTCCTGAATTAACGCGCCCGCCTGGCATTCATCAGACTGCAAGCCGCTGCAATCAGCCACCCACCTCAAATCCCCCACAACCTGACTTCTTTCATGTAGCCCGCCCCTATGCTCTAGGCTACACTCCGGAACGACTGTTCGACGTCAGGTTCAACCATCACCTGCAACGAACGCCAGGATCAAACGCATCACTACTCAAACCAAAAAAGTTGAAACAACAGAGGCCTGATATGAAAAAGTACTCACTGGCTAACAGCCTGCGACACCTGATCTGGGGATCGGCGCTGGCGCTGTCGCTGGCTCTTCCACTTACCCTGAGCGCCCAGGACATTCAGCGCGCCACTCCGGAAGAAGCCGGCTTCAGCAGCGCCGGTGTGCAAGCCCTGGCAGATGGCATGCGCGCGGCAGTGGACGAAGGCAATCTGGCAGGTATCGTCAGCGCCTTGCTGCGCGATGGCAAACTGGTGCACATGGATGCTTATGGATATCAGGATGTCGAGAACCAGATTCCGGCATCCGAAGATACGCTGTTCCGCATTTACTCCATGACCAAACCAGTCACCGGCGTAGCGCTGATGATGCTGGTTGAGGAAGGCAAACTCTCGTTGGATGATGCTGTTTCCCGCCACATCCCTGAACTGGCCAATCTACAAGTCGCCATTGAAGATGGCCCCGGCGGCTTCCCGGTTACCGAACCTGCCCATCACGAAATGACTGTCCGTGAACTGATGTCCCACACCGGTGGACTCACCTATGGACTGTTCTCGCGCTCGCAAGTTGACTCCATGTATGTGGCAGCCAACATTCTGGATGCCAATGGCACACTCAAGGACATGATCAACAAGCTGGCCCGTATTCCATTGCGTCAGCAGCCAGGCACCTTGTGGCATTACAGCGTATCCGTGGATGTTCAAGGTTATCTGGTCGAAGTATTGTCAGGTCAGACCTTCGAAGAATTCCTGCAAGAGCGGCTGTTTACGCCGTTGGGCATGGACAATACCGGTTTTGGTGTTGCCGATGAAGATCGTGCGCGTTTTGCAAAAATGTACCAATCCACGCCAAACGGGCTGCAGGAGCCTTCAGCGGCGGACGCTCTGGGCGGCGACTATCCTGATCCGGCAACCTTCTTTGGTGGCGGTGGCGGACTGGTATCCACCATCGGTGACTACATCAAATTCACCCAGATGCTGGCCAACGATGGTGAGCTGAATGGTGTGCGTATCCTGTCACCAGAGTCGGTGACAACGATGCGTACCAATCAACTGCCGGCTGGTATGGCAGAAATCCCGGGCTACCCAGGCAACCAGTTTGGTGTGGACTTTGCGATTGTGGCGGACCCGGCACGAAACAATGGTATGAGTGAGGGCAGTTACTGGTGGTGGGGCATTGGTGGTACGTGGTTCTGGATTGATCCGGTTGAGAATGTGACGTTTATCGGGATGATTCAGAACCGTAACCTGATGTATGCACGTCAGTTGCAGGCGATCAGCAAGGAGCTTGTTTACGGGGCGATTACTGAGCGTAAATAACTCCTGTCCGTGGGCGGCTCTTCAGCAGGAAAAGTTTTTGTTCACGGCGCTGCGCGCCTGATTGTTCACAAAACACTTTTCCTGCTCAAGAACCGCTTCGTTTGATGGCGGGTAATTTAAGTCGCTCAGTATCTACTTGAGGGAGCGCGGCGGGGAGGCAGGGCACCCGTGGATTAATCAGGCCGCGCTTATCCATTGCGTTGTAGACCGGAAAAGCGCGAGCAATGTTCGAGTCCCGAGCGGCGCAGCCGCGAAGGTCGAGTTGCGCAGCCGCGAAGGTCGAGTTGCGCAGCGCCGATCAACAACACAATGGATGCGGCCAGTCCGCCGTTGCCCGGTCTCCCCGACGCTTGTGCCAATTCAATTGATCCAGGAAAATTCAGGCACTTTATCTGCCTTCAGTTCTGCGTTTCTGCCTGCCACCAGTGTGCGATGGAATTGGCGTAGTACTCAACCAACGCGCGCTGCTCAGGATTGATGCGGTAGTGGTCATTCTCTTCCAAGACAAACTGGCGGGCGGTCAGTAACTCCAGACTCTTCAGCAGCGTGCGCGAGCGTGGCTTCTCTTCGGTCTTCATGGCAGCACCATTGGTAATCATCAGGTCGAGTAACTCGTCACTGCGGCTGACAATCTCCAGCGAGGTCAAGGACTCCTCCCCGGCCCGTAATAACACGGAGGCAATTACCGGCACCGGGATGATAGGCATCACATAACGTAAAGCGCCCATCAACACCTCAGCGAGCTCAGCTATCCTGACAATGCGCTGCTCTTTGCTCAGATGATTAAAGTCGACGGCGTTATCGCGGCAATACGTGCGCATGGAAATTGGCAAGCCAAAATTCACACTGGCGTAACCATAACGCAACCAGCGCACGCGCGAGCTGACAAACAGATTGTTGCCGAGAAACTGTCGCAGCCGTGCCAGGTGCTGACGCGCAGTCAGACGTTTGTCCTTGCTTTCCCATGACACCATATTGTGATCTTCAAGCACGCGGTCATAGTTGATACTGACTGGCACAAACACCACAGACCGATCCGTCTGCCAGTCATAATTACGTAATATGTAGTCCAGAAATCCCAATTTTGGCTCGCCCAGGCGCCCATTGCGGCTTAAACCGCCCTCCAGAAATACTGCCTGACATACGCCACTTTTGGTGGCCATGTACACGTAACGTTCCAGTACCTTGCGGTAAAGCGGGTTCTGGGACCCGCGGCGCACAAAAAAGGCGCCCATCGCACGAATCAGCATATCCAGTGGAAATACTCGCGCCCATTCGCCCACAGCAAAAGACAAGGTGACGCGTTCGGCAGCAAGATAACTGATCAGCACATAATCCATGTTGCTGCGATGGTTCATCACAAACACCACCGTGGAGTCCGGATCAATATTCCTCAATCCAGCCGGATCTGCCGCCGACACACGAACCCTGTAGATAAAACGTGAGA